>CAMRVD010000018.1 GCA_947054085.1 uncultured Clostridia bacterium
AACAATTTATATAAAATTTTGTAATATAATCCAGTATTTTAAAATAATATGTAATTTAATGGACAATTTCTTTGCACAAGGTGTATATGCCATGCTAAAATAATTTTGCTAGTTATGAAACTTTATAATAAAAGACCTATATTTTTGTTCGCAGTTACATTGCTTTCTGCAATTATACTGTTCGTGTATAATCCTATAAGTAATCTTAGGATTGCTTTTTTATGTGTAAGCATAACTTTATTTGCGGTATCGGTAATTTTGTATATTTTTAGTAAAAAATTAAAGTACACATTTAGGTGCATTGCAATTATAACGCTTGGTATTATAGTAGCAGTAAGTAGCATTTTTATTAGCGAAAATGTTTATTACAAAGATAATTTTAATTACAATGGCTATGCTGTTGTATCTGCAAGAATAAGTGACGCGGAAGATTATACAAGTGGTAATCGCAAACGTGTTATTTTAGACAGTGCCACAATAGTTTTGCCTACAGGTGAGCAAATAAAAATAAAGCAAAAATTATCTATTGTATTTATGTGTGACGGCGAAACCGATAAGTTAGTACCGGGTAATGTTATCGATTTTACTGCTAAGGTTAGTAATCCAAAACTTTACTACTCTGGTGCAAACGGTTACACCTTCTTTTACAAAAATAAGAATATTTCGGTTATTGGTTATTCTAGTCTTTCTAGCGTTAGTGTGGTAGATAGCAATAAACTAACTTTAAGCGAACGCGTACGCGAAAAGGTAAAACAAATAGTAAATGCCAATATGGACAAAGAGTACGCTGGGCTTGCAATGGGTATGCTATTTGGTGACCGCGACTTTTTAGACGGCGAAGTAAAAGCTGACTTTTCGGCAACCGGTATTACTCATTTGCTTGCGGTAAGTGGTCTGCATGTTGGCTTTCTGCTTGGTTTTTTAATACTGCTTTGTAAACTAATAAAAATTAAAGGCATATATAAATTTGTTTTTTGCACTGTAATATTATTATTTTATGCTTATTTATGTGGGTTTTCGGTGTCGGTAACTAGGGCTACTATTATGGCAATTTGTTTTTTGTATGCAGGCGTTAGGTATAAACGTTACGATAGTTTAAACTCATTAAGCACAGCAGCAATAATACTTCTTTTGTATAATCCTTTTAATGTTGCAAGCCTTGGGTTTAGGCTTTCCTTTATGGCAGTATTTTCTATTGTTATGTTAGCTCCTATTATTTCTAGTATGCTCGAAAAAATATTCAAACCAAAATTAGCAAGTACTATAGCTGTTATGCTTAGTGTACAAATTGGATTAACTTCTCTAATTATTATTGCTTTTAATAATGTCACACTTGTAACTGTTGTTGCTAACTTCGTAAGTATTCCTATTGCTGCAATTGCGTACGAAGCCCTTTTTGCTACAGTTATTATATCTTTAATTATACCTCCACTAGGGTTTAGCGTTTATTTGTTTCAGCCAATTATGAGTATAGTTGTAAAATTTGTTCATTTACTTGCACCACTAAAAACTTTATACTATAAACAGTGGCAGGGGCTTGCTATTAGTTGTATTGTAGTTCCAGCTGCATTTGTAAGTAGTAACTATATGTTCTTAAATAAAAAATATCGCTTGGTAGTTTGTTCTACACTTTGGAGCATAGTTGCTTTGTTACTACTTTTATAAAAATATAAATATATGTGTTGATTTTTATATTACATAATTAAGTTTACAAAGTTGTAGAATTTTGTTAAAATATGGCTTGTAAACTTTTTTTATTAAAAAAATAAATTAATTATAAAAATAACAATTTGTCACAATATAAAGGTAACGAGGTAAATTTTGAAGTATCTAGAACTAAAAAAATCGTTAAAAGAAAATTTATATAATGTTTATTTAATTGCGGGTGACGACCGCTATTTGTGTCATAATTCGGTAAAACTTATAACCGAAGCTTGTAATATAAATTTTAAAGATATGAATGTAGCTACTTTAGAAAATGCCAGTGTTCAAGATATTATAAGCAGTAGTAGCAGTTATCCATTTATCGACCAGTACCGACTTGTTGTTGTAAAGGAATTTTCTGGAAAGAATATTAACGAAAAAGATAAAACAAATTTGATTAATTACATAAACAACCCTTTAAAAAGTACAGTACTTGTTTTTTTAAATTTTACAGATGATAGTTTTTTTAAAAATTTAAAAACCAGCCTTTGCTTTGTAGATGCAAATAGGTTAGATGCTAAAACCTTAAATAGTTTTATTATTAGCCAATTTAATAAAAATGGCATACAATACCAACAGTTAGCGATAAATCTAATTGCCGAATATTGTTTATTCGATATGCAACGTGTATCTAGCGAAGTAGAAAAACTAATAAGTTTTAGTGCAGGCAAAGAAATAATTACTGCCGAAGTTGTGGACAATTTAGTGGTAAAAGATAAAGACTATCAAATATATTCTTTAGCGGAATACCTAAATAGCGGCAGAGGACTAGAAGCAAACGACCTTGTGGATACGTTAAGCAAAAAAAACGGATATAGTTTACTTATGCCGCTTTACAATAATTACAGAAGAGTATTATATGTTGCAATTAATGCAAACTTTAGCGATAGCGTATTATCTCAAAAATTGGGGGTAAAAGAATTTGCAATTAATAAAGCACGAATTCAGGCAAAAGTATTTTCACCAAAAAAACTAAAACAGATTGTAGATATGATTTCAGATATGGATACACAAATAAAAAAAGGGAAAATTAAGGAAGATGTTGCAATTAAATTTGTAATATCTAACATACTAAACTTTAGGAACGCAAAATAAATGAGCGAAATTCAAATTAAAACTGCAAAATTTAATAGGTCGGCAAAATTTACAAGCAAAAACCCAAACAAGCTTAGTACCTTTTTGCCATACTTATTATTTGTAAGTTTTATGTGGTGCAATGTGTATAATGTGCTATCTGGTTATACTGCAGAAATAATTATACAAAAAAATATATTTATAATAGTTTTGTTCGATTTGGCTTTTTATGCAGCTATAGACTTTACTTTGTTTTGGTTGCTTTTATGGGTTTATAAACAGTATTTGCAAACCAAAATATATTTCTTTTTAGTTAGCCCCAAAAACTTTGAAGCCAAACTAAAGTTTTGGATGATAGTAAAAAACTTAATTTTAGGGGCATTATATTTTATACTTTTTTCATGCCCGTATTTGTCTAGTTATTTTCCTGTTATAAACCTTGTATTATCTTTTTTAGTTGTGTTTTTAACCTACATTAGTTTAAATGCAGAAATTGGAGTATTATTTAAACATTTATTTTATAAAATGGTAATTACTCCTTGGTTTGTTTACCAAATATGTTTAATAGTATTGTCATTACTACTAGGAGGGCTATAAATGAAGACATTTTTTAAAGCCTGTTTACTTGCATTATTGCTTTGTTTATTTGCGTTGCCTGTAAATGCTAAAAGTGCTTATGCTTTAAGTACAAATGCGTCGGATGTTCGAAGTATTGCCAATAGTTATTTGCTGGATTTTGTTAATTATGGTTATGATAATAAGGTCACGGTAGACCGCAGAGCCGGTACATACGGCGAAAGGTTGGCTGCTGGTGTTATACAAAACAATTTGCAAAATTTAGAGGAAACTATGCCATCTGGCGATAGGTTTAACAGGTTAACGCCTAAACAAAATTCTAGTACTAAAAATGGTGTACAGACCTTTGAGTTTGTAAACGATAAAACAGGTAAAAAGGAAAGTTCGCAAAACATTATATATACTTTAAAAGGTGCAAAAAGCGATAAAAAGGTAGTGTTGACTACGGTTTACGATAACTACTTTGAGGGCTACTTATCGCAGAAAGACCAAATTGTAACCCCGGGCGAGGAATATAGCGAGGGCATAAATGCAAGTGCGGCAAGTGTGGCGTGTTTGCTTACTCTTGCAAAAGTTTTACCGGTTAATCTACTGGACTTTGATGTAGAATTTGTATTTTTGGGAGCTGGCTATAGTGGTAATAGCGGAGCAAAATATTATAGCCAAACGCTAAGTAAATCCGAGAGAGATAATATAATTGTAAGTATAGATATATCTAACATTGCTCTTGGCGAAGATATTTACTATTATAGTGGTAACTTTGGTGGAAATAACTTTTATCAAAATTTTGCGCTTACTAAGTATAGTCCTTCTATTAGCGGTTCTAGCCAAATAGCAGATACCATGCTTGGATACACAAATGCTGGTTACAGCGGTACAACTAGTGTGTTAGAAGGCAACGGATATAATATTTTACATATTTTTGCTGGGGCTTATAATAGCGGAGTAGTTAGTGGACTAAGGGAATTTACAGGTATAGAAAACATAACCAATACAAAAAATGATAGTTTAGATTATATAACTGCTAATCATGGGGCGGTTGTTTCTAAAAATATGGAAAAAGCAATAAATTCGCTTTGCTCGATTCTTGCAAGCGAAAACTTAGTTGCAGAGTTATCTAAGTCGGCAGCTACTGCTGCATATAACTTTTTTAGCGGCAAATATGTGGCGATTATTATGATCGTAACAGTTCTACTGCTACTGATTGTATCTACAATTTATCAATATTTTTTAAATAAGGGTGCGTATAAGTTTATTTTGGATAACGGGATTATTAACATATCTTTAAAAATAGATGACGAATCGTCCGATAATAAAATTGATAAATAAATTTATTGCTACAATAAAAATAAGTTGATTGATTTTTTACAATCCATTTTTTTAATTGAATATTTTTAGTGTTTTGATTTGTAAATAATCAATTTTATGATAATATAAGTTATATAGGTGGGGTAGTTATGGAACAAAAGTTATCAGAAGTAAATAAATATTTAAACACTTTAAAACAAAAAGTAGAAGTAATGTTTAAATCAGAAAGTACGGGTCATGATATTTGGCATTTAAACAGAGTAACTAATTTAGCTATAAATATTGCTTTAAATTATAAAGAGTCTAATATTGTTGTAGTAGCAATTGCTGCATACTTGCACGATTTACATAGATTAATGCAAACTAAACAAGGGGTAACTATTAATCCAAAACAAAGCTTGCCACAAGTATTGGAAATTTTAAAAGATCTAAAGTTAACTAAAGATGTCGTGGACGAAATATGTTATTGCATAGAGCATCACGAAAACTATAATTGGAATGGCAAAAATGTAAAAAATATTAATGCTTTAATTGTTCAAGATGCCGATAATTTG
The DNA here is from genome assembly GCA_947054085.1 of uncultured Clostridia bacterium. Lineage (GTDB taxonomy): Bacteria > Bacillota > Clostridia > Christensenellales > UBA1242 > RGIG4790. Next base: position 5,217 of record CAMRVD010000018.1, read on the forward strand.
GATGCTTTAGGAGCTATCGGTATAGCAAGGTGTTTTACTTATGGAGGTGCAAATAGTATGCCTATGTATAATCCAGATGTACCTCTAAATACCAATAACGATTACACGGAATTTAGTGGAAACGATGCTTCTACAATACATCATTTTTATCATAAATTGTTTAAATTAGAAGATAATATGAACACTCAGTTTGCTAAAAAACTAGCAAAAAACCGCACTAAGTTTTTACATAAATATACTACTCAATTTTTAGATGAGTGGCAGGGCAATAAGTAGCAAGAAAGTCCGTACATGATCTTTTACAACAATTATCTATTATATTATTTTAGCAAATTTTAATATATAGATTATAATACACAAAAGGTGTTAAATTATTGCCAAACTTTGGCAGTCTTACGCCAACGAACCCTAATAAGTTCGAAAGTTGTACAACTACAATTAGTCCAGATGTACATCCGGATGCATTAAGTCAACTTCAGGCAGAAGCACAAGTTATAACACAAAAGTATAAAGAATTAGAAATATCATTTAAAGATAACGGTACATTTACAGAAAGCTATATTTTAAACGTTTCTCCGGTGCAATATTCGGGCGTTTATAGCCAAGATTTAGGGAATATATCCATGACTTTTTTAGATATTGGCGAAGGTTACGGTGAGTATTCTGCTACAACTTTAGGTGACACTTTAACATTAACTGTTGTGGATTTTCATCACTTTTATGGCTTAACTTGTGTGTTTACCATGAAGTTAGTTACCGAATAAGTTATCTTAATAATTAAGTCTGCTGATTGCAGGCTTTTTATATTACTGGAAATTACAATCAAGTGGTACGTTAGCGTAAATTAGATATAACTGATGAGAAATTATTATGCTTTGATTTATCAATGTCTTTGTGATAATAAACCTGTTTGGCGAACATTTTGAGCAAGATAATAACTTATAGATTATTATTTATAGTAAGAGTAAAAATTTTACTTTAGGTATTGAATATTGCAAAATTATATGTTACAATATTTACGTAAATCAAGGAGAACTAAATTATGTTAGTTAATTTAATTTCTGCAAAAATGAGTGTAGGTGGTATTGTAGCGTTGTCTATAACTGGTGTGGTGCTGCTAGCTCTTATAATTGCAATGATTATTATTGTACCTATGAAGTTGTGGTTTAGGGCACTTGTTAGTGGTGCACACGTATCTATGCCAAAACTACTAGGAATGAAGATGCGTAAGGTAGATATAAAACTGATAGTTCCAAGCTACATTATGGCTCGTAAAGCGGGCGTTAAAATTAGCGTGGACGAGCTGGAAACCCATTACATGGCGGGTGGCGACATCGACAGAGTTGTAAAAGCTTTAATTGCAGCACACTCGGCTAATATCGATTTGTCTACATCGCAAGCAAAGGCAATAGACCTTGCAGGCCGTGATGTTTACCAAGCAGTACGCACTAGCGTTGTGCCTAAGATTATCGAAACGGGTAATATTTCTGCCGTTGCTAAAGATGGTATCGAGCTTATTGTAAAAGCTAAAGTTACAGTTATGAGTAACATGCACTTGCAGATTTCGGGTGCAAGTGAAGATACCATTATTGCCCGTGTTGGTGAAGGTATTGTTACAACCGTTGGTAGTACCGACAGTCACAAAATGATACTAGAAAGCCCAGAGCTTATATCTAGCACAATTCTAGAAAAAGGTCTAGACAGAGGCACTGCTTACGAAATTGTTTCGATAGATATTGCAGATATAGACGTAGGCAGAAACATTGGTGCAGACCTAGAAGTTGCACGTGCAGACGCGGATAAAAAAGTGGCTCAAGCTAAAGCGGAAGAAAAAAAAGCCATGGCTATAGCTGCCGAGCAAGAAATGAAAGCAAAAGTGCAAGAGATGAAGGCACTGGTTGTAAAAGCTGAAGCCGATGTTCCAAGAGCACTAGCCGAAGCATTAAGAAAAGGTAAACTTTCGGTAGAAGACTACTACAACATGCAAAACATACAAGCCGATACCGATATGCGAAATAGCATCTCTAATAAAAACGAAGAAACCACTCCTAGTAACAAGCCATTACGTGGCTAAATTAGGTAAATTATGGAAATTATAGTTTACATACTACTAGGGCTTGCGGGTGTTATGATAGTGGTGGCACTAGTTAAAGCGGGTATTTTTAAAAAGCAAAAGAAAAATGATAATAAAAGTCAAGATAAAAAAGCAGAGTCAAAGCCACAAGAAAAACCTAAAGCAGAGCAGGATACTGGTTTTAAAATAAGCAAAAAAGAGCGGCTAACAAAAATAAATAAAAAAGCATTAGAAACCGACAGCCGAACTGCAACCGTAGAACGCGTCTACGCAAAAACACCAGATAAAGAGCAAGACGATAAACCTGTTATAGAAATTAATCAAAGATTGTCGCCAGCAGACGAGGACTTGGTTTCGGCAATTAGCCAAATTAATACCGAAGAACGCAAAGTTGTAAGCTTAGGCGAGCTAAAAAAGCAAAAGCAAGCAATGGAGCAACACGAAGCCGAGGTTAAAGCGGCGGAAGAAAAGTTAAAGGCAGAGGGCATGCCGATAAAAGAAGGTAAGCGAATGTCTACGGGCAGAGCGGGCGAAGTAACTGGGTTATACTCTGGTATATCTATTGGTGGTAAATCTAATAAAAAAGAGGAAACTAAGTCACAAACAAGCGAAATTCCAGAGACCGATAAAAAGAAAACTCTAGAGCGAGAAATAGACGACGACTTTTTTGGAAATTCCCCTTTTTCGGACATGCCGTTTGGGGGCAATCCGTTTAATTCGCCATTTGGCAGATCTCCGTTTGATGACGATTTTAACCCGTTTAACCGAAATCGCACTAAAGCAGAGCCTCAGCATAAAAAGAAGTTTGATATTGTAGATGCCGTTCAGGCCGAAGCAATACTTAACCCAAAATTTAAAGATAAAAACAAAAAGAAATAAAAGTTCGCTAAATAGTAGCGAACTTTTTTGTATTTATTTTGCGTTTGATAAAATTTTTAAATAAGCAAAATTTTTACAGTTAAAAGCAAAAGTTATTAACTTTAAAATCATACCAAAAGCACATAACTCATATACATTTATTAGCGAGGAACTGCTATGAGTTTTTTAACTGAAATTAACGAAATGCTTGGCATCGATCACATATCTACCGATATGTGTATTACTTTTATGATAGGTAAAGGTGCGGTTGTGCAAGGGTATAAAAAAATACTTTCCATTAGCGACAGCGAACTTATTGTAGCTGGTAAAAATAAAAGAATTATTAAGATTACTGGCAGCAATTTAGAAATTTTTTCGTTAGCTTGCAGCGAAATAGTTTTGCACGGAAAAATAGAACGCATCGAGGAATGTCATGACTAATTTAGTAAGTAATTTAAGCAAAACAAAGTATAAAGTTACTGGATTTAATTTAGAAAACTTTTTGTTTAAACTAACTAGTAGCGGAATTGCTCTTAGTAAAATAAAAAAGAAAAAGCACAGCTTAGTTTTTATAACAAGTTCGGCTAATCACAATTTAGTGCTAAGCGTTGCTGCCGAATTTAGTTTAGAAGTTAGCGTTTTAAAACAAATAGGTTTTATTGCATATATCAAAAAGTTGCCATATAGTATTGGTGCATTTTTAGGCATAGCTTTTAGCATAGCATTTATTTATTTGAGTACAAATAATGTTCAGTACATTAATTATATTATACCTACAGAACATACGTGTAAAAATCACGAAAACTGTATTTTTTTAGACCAAAATTTGCTTAGCATTAAAGATTATGTTTCGCAAAATATTCAAATTGGTAAAAGATATAGTGCCACTAAAAAATTAGAAATTGCAATTAAAGCTAAATTTACTTTAGTAGAAGAATGTAATATAGAAAAAACCGGTAACATGGTTACAATTAAATTAAAAGAGGCTGATCAAAAACACGAAACCTCTTACACTAAATTAGTCGCACAGCAAAATTGTATAATTACAAGCATTACTACATTTAGTGGAAAATCGCTTGTTAAAGCCGGGGACGTAGTTATTAAGGGTCAAACCTTGGTAGAGGCCGAAGATGGTATCATGCCAAGGGCAAAAATAATGGCCAAAGTCTTTTATACAGGTATAAGTTTATACAATGCCAACACTCAAGTACTGCAGGCAACGGGTAAAACAACAACAACTACAAGTTTAAGCTTTATGGGTAAAACCATTTTAAAAGGCAAGGACAACCCGTACGAGTTATATTCGGAAACTAAATCCGAAAGCTATGTATCTAATTGGTTTTTGCCAATAAAAAAACAAACTATTGTATACAAGGAATTAGAAGTAAAGAATATTTATGTGCCATTTGAAGAAGTTCGCACTCAAATACTAGCACAAGCAAAAGCCGATGCTCTTACAAAAACTACTGGTAGCCCGGTAGAATGCACTTATAGTATAGTTACCGAGGGAGATACAACTCGTGTAGATTGCTATCTTCAAGTTATAGAAGAAGTGGGTATAAAAGCGTAACTCCTTTATTGTAAGCAAGAATACGCTAAAAAATAAAAAATAAAAATGCATTCCAAAACTTTGGTTTGCATTTTTTGGTTATTTGGTTTACAAAAAATCTTGTTTAATGTAAAATAAAAGTATAAATTATGGAAATAAATATTTTAGGTAAAGCAAATAAACAGATAAAAGAGTATAGTAAAAATATTGCTTTAAGTGCTTTATGCCTATTAGATGTTAATGCAGAACTTACTATAAAGTTTGTATCTTCTTTTGAAATTAAAAGGTTAAATAACAACTTTAGAAGTATTAATAAAGTTACCGATGTACTATCTTTTCCTGCAACTAACACTAAGGCGGGCGAAAAGATAGACCCATCCGAAGAGTATCTTGGAGATATGGCAATATGTTTGCGTCGGGCTAAAAGCCAAGCTAAGCAGTATGGTAACACTACTAAGCAGGAAGTTAAAAAATTAATCATTCATAGCATTTTGCATATGCTAGGCTACGACCATATTTTAGACGAAGACTATTTAATTATGCAAAAAAAAGAAGAAGAATTAGATAAATTAATAAAAGTTTAATTTTTATTAATTTTAGGAGAATTTATGGCATTTAAATCGGGTTTTGTTTCGATACTAGGCAAGCCGAATGTAGGTAAGTCTAGTTTGGTAAACGCTATAATTGGCGAGAAGGTAAGCATAACCAGCCCTAAACCACAGACTACACGTAACAAAATACTAGGAATACACAATACGCCAAATTATCAAATGGTGTTTGTAGACACGCCAGGAGTTCAGAACACAAAAACCGCTCTTGGCGAATATATGAGCAAGGCTAGTACTTCGGGTGGCGAGGGCAGTGATGCAATAGTTATACTACTAGATGCAACTTCGGTAAACGATACCGACTATAACTTAATAAAAAAATATCAAAACGCAAAAGTTCCGGTTTATGTTGTTGTAAACAAAATTGATCTTTCTAGTTTTGAAAAACTTTATCCGGTTTTAGATAAACTAAATAAATTTGATTTTGTTAAAAAGTTTTTTACAATAAGTGCACTTAAAAAACAAAATTTAGATATATTGTTAGAAGATTTAGAAAATTGTTTGCCCGAGGGCGAGCCGTTATACCCAACTGATACCTATACGGATAGGCCAATAAAATTTATAGCGGCAGAAATTATCCGCGAAAAAGCACTACTATATTTACAGCAAGAAATTCCGCATGGAATAGCGGTAGAAATTACTAAATTTGACGAAGCAGAAGATAGTACAAAAATAGAAGCAGATATAATCTGCGAAAGCGAACGACATAAAAAAATTATAATAGGTGCAGGCGGAAGCATGCTTAAAAAAATTGGTATGTCTGCCCGTGTGGAGATATCTAATGCACTCGATTCAAATACTAGTGTAAAGCTTTTTGTAAAAGTAAAGCCTAATTGGCGGGACAGTAAGTATCTATTGTCGGATTTAGGCTATAACGATAAAGATTTGTAATAAATTGTAAACAGTGTATAAATAGTTTTTTTATTGAAAATAATATAAGTACTAGGATTAAAGGAGATTATATTATGACTATAAAAGATCTACAAAATATTAGAAATTGCTACTGGCATTTATTTGACGATACAGGCAATGTAAATGTATACAGAGCTATTAAAAAAGTAGAAGGTAGAATTGCGTATCTTAAAAAAGTAAACTCCGATGAATACTTTCCGGAAATGTAGGAAAACTTTTTATGCTCTGATAAGGAAAACTTATGAGCGAAATTAAAACTCAGGCAATAGTTCTTAGTAGTACCGATTATAAGGACGCAGATAAAAAACTGACACTACTATCGGTAGAATATGGCTTAATTTATGCGACCATAAAAGGCGTAAAAAAACCAAAGGCAAAGCTAGCAGGAGCTAGCCAGCCTTTTTGCTTTGCAGAATTTTTGCTAAATAAAAAGGGCGAATATTATACAGTAATTAATGCAAGCGTTATCGAAAGTTTTTTTGAGGTAACTAATAATTTTGATAAATTTATAATAGGCACTGGCATGCTCGAATTTTGCAAAAAAACAATTAAGCAAAACGACCCCTCGGTAGATTTATTTGTGCTTTTACTAAAGGCGTTAAGGCTGCTAGAAACAAAAGATGCAAACCCAATGGCGGCACTTATTAGGTTTTTAATAGACGGGTTAAAGATTATTGGTTACAACTTAAAACTAGATACATGCTCGTGTTGCGGCAAAAAAGAAATGCTCTCCCTTGGCTTTAATTATAGCTTAGAGCACGGCGGCATTGTGTGCAAAAAGTGCGGGACTATAAATAATAGTTATATATTAGAACCCGGCGAGCAAGGTGTTATAAAAAATATTTCTATAACAAGCATAGACGATATTTTCAAACTTAAATTTAGTAGTAGAGAAAATCTGATTAGCGTAATTAAAATTTTGCTTCGTCAAGTAAATCTATTTATAGGCGAAGAACTAACTAGTATAAAGCAGTATTTGTAAAAATTTTGATACATGTTTTATGATTAAATAAAAGCAATTATAAATATAACAATTATTTATACTTATACGCATTTATCCATATAAAAGCTAATAATTTTTTAGATAAATTCAACTTCGCGTCGTCCAGAGCGGAGCTATACTTATGCCAGCAGCATAGCTTACGGAATCCTCATAATTTACTTTAACCTGTATGGGGAAGAGGATGAGTCTTGATTTGATATAGGTAATTTTAATTAATAAAATTACCGCAAACTAGTGCAAGTGCACTAGGCGAGTCGAACGCAACTTTTATCTATTTATTTTAGATTCTTTGCCCGTAGGCTATAGAATGACAACATGATTTAATCTTATTAAATAAGAATAATCTTTCAAATTTTATATAATTTGTTCGTCAAATCCATATATTGCGAGTGATTTCGCAATATTTTTTTATTTTTGTTTAAAAATAGCAATAAAATATAAAAAAGTTATTAATATGTATTTGATAAACTTAAGTTATGGAGCAGTTTAATCTAATTTTTGATAACGAGTCTAAACTATTGGAAAATTTAGAATATAATACTATTCATATCTTTTTTGATGACAAAGTTGGCATTAGCTATAAAAATTATTTGTTAGATCTTTTAAAAGATAAAAAAATAGTGCAGTCTGTTGTAACAAATATAGCTAAAGAAGATTTTATATTAAATTTGCCACAAAAGGACGAGGACTTTGTTTTATGTGTAGGTGGCATGCAGTTACAAAGTATAGTTAAATATTATTCGTATATGCATTTTTTGCCTTATGGTATTATTCCTGTTGGTGAAGTTGCCGAGTATTCTTTTACAAAGCATGCTTTTGTAAAAGACAAATATTTTTGCTTTTACGAGTGCGAAAAACCTAAGTTTGCATACATATGTTCGTCTTTGTTTGAGGTTCGGGATTTGCAAAATTTATATAAAATACTTACTTTTAAACCAATATGGTTATTCGAAAAAGAATTTAGTGCTGTTATATTTAAAACAACATATAATCCTATTTCTGCTATAATGGATCAAATAAAAAATTGTAAACAAAACATCAAGGACATTATAAAAATCTATGCAATGTTATCGGTTTTACTAGACCAAGAAAAAACTTATAATTGCCTAGGTTCAGAATATCAATTACTTGCTTTTTTGCCCGACGAAAGCATTATAACTGGTCTTATAAAGTCTACCAATTTACTAACAAAATTTTACGACTGCTTATTTAAATTTGATTTTTTTAGAATTAGCCGAGATGTTAATCGGCATCTAAAGTTTATAAAGCAAAATTTAAATATTAATTTAATCGAAATAAACAAAAAAGTTATGCCGTTGTTTAGCGAGGATCAGCTAACAGATATTTTAATTAAGTTAAAAGCATACAAGCCACATCTATTTATGACCTTAGAAATCGCCAAAAATACTTTTATTCCCTCTAAAGTGGATTTATATAGTAATCAAACCGATTTTGCTTTACCGCTTTGTGCCAATTTATTTGCACGTAATAATATTTTAAGAGTTTGTTTAGAACTTGGCTACTTTGAAGAAATTATCAAAGATTTGTAAAAAATATGTATAATTAGTTTAATATCGGTCAATCATCTTGTTACTTAATAAGGCGAGGTGATAGATTATGAGTAAACTTTCTAAAGTACGATTTTTAAGAAAAACCAAGGTATTTTTTAAACGTAATGCATTAGCAATGCTAATTTGCGTAACCAGTGTGCTGGCTGTAAGTACTATTGCACTTTCTGCATACTTTTCTATTAAAGGCAACACTAATATGGATGCAGGAGATATTCAGGGTCCAAGTACACCAGTTAACAATAACGAGCCAGTTGTATTTGTGGACCCGCTAGATAATGTTAACATTATAAAAAACTATGCAGACGACCATCTTTTAAAGGACGAAACTACCGGCATTTGGCAAACCCACCAAGCTATCGACTTTGGGGCGTCAGACGGTGCAGAGGTTAAAGCAGTTTACAGCGGCACTATCGAAAATGTAGAAAATTCTATGATGGACGGAACTATAGTTACGCTAAAGATATCCGATAAACTAAAAGTAGTGTATAAAAGCTTAGCTAGCGAATGTTTGGTAGAAAAAGGCGACAACGTATCGGCTGGGCAAGTTATTGGCAAAGCAGGTATTAGTGTTACCGAAAAATTGCAAGGAGTACATGTTCATTTAGAAGTTTTAGAGGACGACAAACTAGTAGATCCAAACAATTACTTTAGTTTTTCCGATAAATAAAAAAATAGTTAGTTAAATAAAAATAGGTAGTGCTACCTATTTTTTTATTTTAGCCAAAACTAGTTTGTAAAAAACGGAAATCTAGTAAAAATTGTTTTATAATTACTGAATTTTTTTATTTTTAAATAAATGCTATTAATAAAATATTGTAATATTTGTTTGCCATTTTTTGTGTTATTGGTTATACTATTTTAGTAATTTTATTATAGGAGAAATTTATGAAGAACACAAAGATTATTTGTACTTTAGGCCCATCTAGCAGCAGCGTAGATGTACTAAAAGAAATGATTAATAGTGGCATGAATGTTGCAAGGTTTAATATGAGCCACGGCACACATCAAAGCCATAGCGAGCTAATGGACGCAGTAAGAAAAGCAAGGGCAGAACTAAACGCTCCCGTTGCAATTTTGGTAGACACCAAAGGCCCAGAGATACGTGTTAGAGATTTTGCGGACGGCGGCGTAACCCTAGTAAAGGGCAAAAAATTTACATTAACAACTCTCCAAGTGGTAGGAGATATAGATAAGGTATCGGTTAGCTATTCTAATTTACCAAAACTTGTAAAAAAAGGAACTAGCATACTTTTAAACGACGGCAACATAGAACTTAGCGTGCTTTCTACCACCAAAACCGAGGTTGTAACTAAAGTTGTGGTAGGCGGGTACTTGTCTAATAAAAAGTCTATAAACATTCCTAGTGTCGACTTAGATATGCCCTATATTTCCGAGCAAGATCAAAAAGATATAGAGTTTGCGTGCAAGCAAAAGGCAGATTATTTAGCTATAAGCTTTGTCAACAAAAAAGAAGATGTCATAGCTGTTAAAAAGCTACTTGCTAAATTTGGCAGACCTAGCATAAAGATTATAAGTAAAATAGAAAGTAGGCTAGGCGTGCAAAATGCTCACGAGATTTTGGAGGAAAGCGACGGCATTATGGTTGCTCGTGGCGACCTTGGTGTAGAAGTAGATTTTGCTAAAATACCAATTATTCAAAAGCAACTAATTGCAGAGTGCAATACTCATGGCAAGATTGTAGTAACAGCAACACAGATGATGGAAAGTATGACAACCGCGTCACGTCCAACGCGTGCGGAAATTAGCGATGTAGCAAACGCTATAATGGACGGAACTACTGCTATAATGCTTTCGGGCGAGTCTAGTGCAGGAAAACATCCAGCCCTTGTAGTAAATGCAATGAATCGTATAGCAAGCGAAATAGAACAAACACAAGAAGGTAACGAATTTGCATATTACAACCCAGAGCATTTAAGTAAAAATGGTGGTATAGCGTATGGCGTAGTTGCTACTTGCTATGGAGTTAATGCTGATGGAATTATAGTTTTAAATAATAGTGATATGGCTTATGCAATAAGTAATTATAAGCCAATTGTTAATACTTATAGTTTTGTAAACAACTGTGACGATTATTATCAGAGTGCGTTATATTTTGGGGTAGTTCCTGTACTTACAAAGTCTAAAATTTCTGTAAATGATGCTATAAGTTATTTAAAAAGCGAAAAATGCGTAAAGAAAAATAATAAAATAATAGTAGTAGATAATGATAGTATAAGTGTAGTTAATGTATAACATTTTGTGTCAACTGACATAGTTGACACTTTTTATTTGTTTTATTTGACAATTTAGCATATATATATTTATAATTAGAACATAATTATTATAAAGAGGCGATTAATGAAAAAATCTTTTATATATTTATTTTTTGGTTTAATTTGTATGGTTATGCCTCTTTTTGTTGCGTGTACGGGCACTGGTGGAACGGATGTACAAGGTGTAAGATTTTATCAGAGCGAGTACGAGGTGGATTTAAATACACCAATAAATTTAAATTATATGATTTATCCAAATACAGCAAAAGACTATAATGTTACTTTTGTATTTGAAGCAGATTATCCTAACTTTCAACAACTTTATACTTTTAAAGATGGCATGTTTACTATTACATCTAAACTTGCTCCCGAATTTAGGGTGAGTGCTGTAATTAATGGCGATAGTACAAAAAGTGATACTTGTACAATAAAACTTAAAAAGTACCCAACAAAATTAAGCTTTGGTAAAGAAAATTACAAAGTTAATGCTGGCGGCGTTTGTATACTAGATTTAAATGGAGTTATAGATAACAAGGATATATTGTTATTAACCACAAACTATAATATAGAGCTTGTTAGTTCTAATCCTAGTGTTTTAAAGGTCGAACAAAACTCGCTTGCGGTAATTTCTACTGGTTTAAGTGGTAGTGCAACTATACAAGCTAGGGTTAAAGATGCTAGCGGAAATTATATTAAAGCCACTCCTTATGCTACTACCGAACTTTTTGCAGAAACTACGTTAACAGTTGTTGATAATGTAGATTACGCACTGGCTACATTAGAGGGCGAGGATGAATTTTTAAAATTATCGACCGATTATACTCAAGTAGAATATAATACATATAGCATTACAAGTAATTCTACTAAACTTGGCATTAGTTTATTTAGTGCCGAAAACAAATATATTAACAATAGTGGAGTACAAATTTTTGTAAGCTCGGCAAATCCAAGTGTTGCAGAAGTAATTAAACTTGCCGATGGCAGTAATGGTATGCAATACTTTAGTATTAATTTTAAAACTTACGGGACGGCCAGAATAGAGATTACAAGTACTGCAACCGACGTTAATGGTAATCCTGTAAAATTTATATTTTATGCAAGTTATATTAAATAACATCTATATGTAGTACAAAAGATAGCTTTTTAAATAAGGCTATCTTTTTATTTATATATATAAAAAATAATCTTAAAATAAGTAGATAATAAGACACAACAGATTATTAACTAAAGTTAGTATGTTTACATATATTACATAATGACTATCATTAAAAGGTAAAGATGCAGTTATGGTATAGCAAAGTCAAAATCATCAAAGCATATAAAATTAACTAAATTGCAAATATTTAGCGTCTTTTAAAGGTTTAATGGTCTAATAGTATAAAAAAACTGCAAAATTGTACTATTTTAAGCCGTTTGACACATAAAATTTTATATGTTTTTATGTTTTGTCTATTGACAAGAAAATGTTTTTGTAATATACTAAACTTATCAAATTTATAAAAGGGGAATTACTATGTCTAAAAAAAGTCTAATTACTTCGCTTGTTTTGGGCGCTGTGCTAACGCTTTCGCTAGGACTTTACACTATGATTACCGCAATTATAGATGCTACAAGGCCTAATCATCCACAGGTTGCAATTGCTTATACAAGCGAACAGACAATTACTGCTTTTTCTAACTTTAGTGTAGCAGCTGGTAATCTTACACTAAATTTTAAAGAAGGCGTCGAAGATTGCCTAATTTTAAATAGCGAAGACAATACTTATACACTAGATAGTGCTAAGGCTTTTGGAGAAAACTCTAAAGTGGGCGATAAGTACGAGTTTTCTGCTGTTGCTACAACCGATAAACATGGTAGCACAAAAACCTTTAATGTAACCGTTTACAAACAAGGTACAGGCTCATCTGCGGAAGATGCATATCTAGTTGCTAATGCCGATGGACTAGAAGTTTTTGCAGATAGTTTAGCTAATAATGCAGAACTAAATAATGCACATCTTTCAGTTGTAGAAGATATCGATCTTGCTGGCAAAAACTGGAAGGGTATTGCTACTGCTCAAAATCCATTTGCTGGTACTGTTAATGCAAACGGTAAAGCTATAAAGAATATGACTATTAATATAGATGCAAGCAATTATGCAGAATATATTGGTAGCCCAATTTCTATGGCTGAAGACAAATATTACTCGGCACTTACTATTGGTTTATTTAGAGCTACCAATGGTGCTAGTATTAATGGTCTTTCTGTAACTGATGCAAAAATAACTATCGATTCAAAATTATTTGATACGCTATCTAGTTCAGAATTTTTAAACGAGGAAAAAATCGCTCCTGTAGAATTTATAAGGACGGGACTTGTTGTCGGCGAAGCAAAATCTACAACAATAAATGGTCAGTATGTTTCTAAAACTACTACTACCGAAGTAACCGATCCAGAATCTGGCGAAGTTACAACAGAAACTACAAACGAATATGCTAATGCATCAGTATCTGGTACTATTAATGGGTTTACTGTAATTGGTGCTTCAAAATATGTTGTAGGTATGGGTGGCGTAGTTGGTGTTGTTCTAGATAATGTATCTGGAAATCGCACAAATATTTCCAACTATACTGTTAACGCTACAATCAATAACAACAAAGATGCAAAATCTAATGTTATCGGTGGTGTAGTTGGTTTTGTTTATGGATCAAGCAAAACAGATTGTGTTACAATTAATGATGTAAATGTAACTCTTACAAGTAAAACATTATTTAATATAAGTAACCAAATTGGTGGTGTAGTAGGTGTTGCTGCTGGCTTGAAATTAGAAAATGTTACAGCTACTGTAGATGTAAAAGATACATTTACAAAAATGGAAACTATAGTTGCATGGCTAGAAGGCGATGCTAATACTGATGACTTAACTAAAGTTGCAGGGTTAGTTGCACAATTAAGTAACTCTACTGTAACAAATGCTAGTGTTAATGCTAACATTGACGTAAAAGGTTATTCGGCAGGTGCTTTTGTTAGAGTTAATAGCGATAATACAATTACCGATGTATTTACAGCTGGTAGATTAACTGGTATTAGTGTTGCGGGACTTGCAAACAACGTAATAGGTTCACAAATTACTTATTCTTCAGTTAAAGCAGAAGAAGGTACAGAACCTAGCAAAAAAGTTGCTACAAATGTAATACTTTCTGGTTGGTATTCTGCTGGTCTTGTTAATCGTTTAGATGGAGCTAGCATAATTGCAGACAACAATGTAGATGCAATTGTTGTAATTAATGCTTATGGTAGTGGAGTTACCGACCCACGTATTAATAATACAGCATACTCTGCAGGCTTAGTTGGTTACATGTTTGCAACCAATATGAACTCTAACTACGAAATAAGTGGAATAGATGCAAATGTTACTATTTACAATGGTGTAGATATGGCGGGACTTGTCACTTATGCAGGACTTGCTAGTAACGATACAGCTAATGTATTTAAAATTTCAAACTGCTCTGTAGTAGCTAACCTAAACTCTTACACTAGTGCACAATTTGATAGCTCTGCTCATAAAGTTGCAGGTGGCGTTGCTACTATCTATGGATATGTAACAATGGATAGCGTATCTGCAGAAGTTCACTTTAACTCTAATCATAACAATATTAACAAATATGGTGTGGCTATGTTTGGTGGACTAGTTGCTCGTATTGGCGGTCAAAATGTAACTATAAATAAATGTACAACAACTGGTGATGCTTATGCTAATAGCAGCAGCTATACAAAAGTGTTTGAACTTAATGGAGTTACAACTTCGTACAAGCAATTGGTTGCTGGTGGACTAGTTGGTCTTATTGCAAGCTTTGGAGAAAGCGTAAATATTCCAGTTGGTGGACACCCTACATATGGAGATAATGCACCAGAAAATGTTAGCAAAAATGCAACATTTGATGCATTAACTCGAATGAATGTTAATACTATCAAAATTACAGAAAATAATGCTAATGTTAATATAACTATTGCTTACAAAGAAGACAATGTTATGGGTAACGATGGCTGGAGAGTACGTGGTATTGGTAGTTTAATTGGTATTGTCATCAACGAACTAGATAGTGGTAAATATTCGGTTATCGACTTATCTACCAATACTGCAACTGGTGCTATTGTTGCAGACGATACAACATTTGCGTTTGCTATTGTAAGTGATCCAAGTGTAAGTATATCAACAAAAGCTGGTGTTGTGGGTGTTACAACTTGTAAAGCTGGCACAAGAAGGTTTAGCGAAGGCTTTAATATAGACAAAGTTATTACTAATCTTCCAGAAGTTCCAGACGAGGGCGATGTTCCAACAAACCCAGATGAAACTCCTGATATGGGCGAAGAAAAACCTGAAGTTCCACAAGAGGACTAAAATTTCTTAAAGCTAAAATTAATAAACAGTAAAAAAAGATAGCAAATTATGGCTATCTTTTTTTGCGGTTTTTTATACATTTTTGTAAGTAAAGTGTTATTTATTTGACAAATAGTGTTCAAAACTATACAATTACCATTGTATATATATAATTAGT
>CAMRVD010000019.1 GCA_947054085.1 uncultured Clostridia bacterium
AGTTTTTATTAAGTTTGGTTGTTAGTAGTTTGACTAAAAATAAACAAGAAATTTATTACTTAAACAATGGCCCTAACAAGAAAAAATCAAAGTTGTTACATACAAAATACTATTAAATTCACAAAAACTATTTATAGTTAATTTGCTTAAAATAAAACTTAAACATTTTTATTGAAATTATTAAATATAGTTTTTTGTAAGAAAAGATTTATGCATATAATTGTGGACTTAGGTAAAATAATTTTAACTATAAAAAAGAACAATTGTAAAAATGCTTTATTTGTAACACAAACAGAAAAAACTTTCACATTATTACAAAAGGAAGATTTAAAATGAAAAAGAATTTTTATTATATGTTAGGTAGTTTTATATTGGTGTTTATAAGTGCCTTCTTTTGCGTAGGAACAAGAGGAGGCTTTGATTATAATAGAAAGGCTTTTGCTTTTTATGGCAATAACCATAGCGAAGACTCTACCTATGCTGTGTTTGTTGGAGAACTTTGGAGTGGAGAAAGTTTTGATAAAGCAAATGTAAATAAATTATTAAAATTGGTTACAGGTAGTGCGGCTACTTCTGTTGATAGTGACGAATTATTAAGAACTCAAGCTACAAATAAGAGAACTGCTTATCAAATGCAAACTACTTCAGTTTCGGACAAAAACACTAATCAGCACATTATTGTAAGGCTGGGCGGATTAGATTGGACTGTTGCGTATTTGTCTAATACAAAGAGCGGTAATCCTATCCTAACATTATGGTTGGCAAATTCAACACAACTTAGTGGAAAAAAATATGGTACTTCTACTTTTGATGCGGGCGGTCAGGCTATTTGGAATAGCGGTTTTAGCCCTGTTAATAGTTTTTCCGTAACTTACCCAGATAATATGTATGGCACAAGTTATATGCGTAGCGTTGTACTTAATAATGGAGGCATATATTCTACTGCAACTGGTGGAAGTAGTACTGCGGAATTTGAACAAAGAGAAGACAGTGTTTTTGCTTCTTTCACTATTCAATCTGCAGATAAAGATGGTAGTGTTATTGCAGATTATATTATTACACCAAGTGAAGTTTCTTGGCAAGAAAATGGCGAAATGGGCAAGTACATACATAGTTATAACAAATCTAATGAAAATTGGTCTAAAACATTATCTAATGACGGCTTTTATAGTGCAGATACAAATTATGCACAAAAGGATAGAAGCGATATATGGAAAGATGACTTGTTATGGTTACCTTCTACCAGTGAATTAGGTTATACTGGCGATAACCAGGGTATGTGGGGAACAGGATTGTATCAAAGAAGAAGTAGTTATTGGACATGGTATAGAGATGCTTATTATAGTAACGCAACCACCGGATATGCTTATTGTGATAATAGTAGAACATGGGCTACTGTAAATAATATTTACGCTGTTCGTCCAGCATTTCACTTGGATTTAAATAAAGTTCTTGATAATGTTATTAATAACGGAAGCCATGTAGATGAGTTATGGAATGATGAAAAACAAGAAATAGATAATAATAATTTAAGTAAACTCTATAGTTATTTAACTGGGAAAGAGTCTGCGACATATGAAGATGTTTTAGCGCTTGCTCAGCAAAATAAAACAGCAACAGATTTTAATGCTATAACTACAGCAAGTAAAAAAGCATCTACCGATATTGATATTACTTTGGGCGGATTAGATTGGACTGCTACCTATTTATCTACCGATAAAAATGGTAACGCTATTTTAACTATGTGGCTATCTTATGCAAGTATACTTTCAACATATAATACTGGATTCAGCCCAGCTAATAGTCCTTCCTATAATTATCCAGATAATATGTATGGTTCAAGTTATCTAAGAAGTGTTCAGCTAAATAATGGTGGCTTTTATTCAACGGCAAGAAATGCAGGAAGTTTTGGTTATTATGCTCCAAGTAAATCTAATATTTATGCCCCAGTAACTATGAAACTAAATGACGGCAGAAATTTAATAGATTATATAGTAACTCCAAACGAAGTTTCTTGGCAGGAAATTGGGCAAAATGCTCAGAGTTTGGTAAGTTACAAAGTATCAAATGAAAATTGGTCTAAGTTTGAACCAGACACAGGTTTTTATAGCAATAGTTCTTATTATAACTTTGCTAGTAGAACAGATGGTGATGCTTGGAAAAAAGATTATATTTGGATACCTTCTTTAACGGAAATTGGCATAAATAATACTAAAAATGGTATGTGGGAAACCACAAACGAACAAAGAACCGCTGTTACAAACTATTGGACTAGGTCGGCAGAGGCCACAACTGGTCATTGTAATTATTATATTTACCAATCTGGGGCAGATTCTACTTACACAGATGCTTATTGTAGTAGTGCTTTTGGGGTAAGACCTGCTTTGCACTTTAATTTGAATGTTAATAAAGTAGAAAACCCAGAGCCAGTCACGCCAAAAGATGATTCTACTTATGTTAAAGTTAATGAGTTGTGGGATAATGATAATAATAAAATAGATTCTAGCAATTTTAAAGAATTAATGAAATATGTTTTAGGTACTGAAACATTAACCTATAACGATATAATTAGTAAAGCAAGCAATAAGAAAGATTCTAGTTTTTTCCGTGATAATGCTATAAACGGAAAAACCGCAGAGCAAGATATAGTTGTAACCTTGGGTGGTCTTGAATGGACGGTAACTTATCTTTCAACAAGTAACTATGGCGAACCGATTTTAACATTGTGGCTTAACGATAGTAGCTTGCTAAATGGAATGAATTACGATACTACTGAAACTTTTAATGAATTAGGTGTAACTACTTGGAATAACGGAGCAATCCCTCATGATGGGTTGCTTGCTAGTTTTCCTGATAATTTATATGGTTCTAGTTATATGAGCAATGTTGTCCTTAATAATGGTGGTTTATATTTAACAACTACTCATAGTAATAATACAGCAAATTATACTAAAAGAGCAGATAGCGCATTTGCTCCTTTTACCATAGATAATGGTAATAACGGGTGTATTTCAGATTTTATCATTTCTCCAAGTTTAGTTTCTTGGCAATCAACTGGACAATTGGCAAAAGATAGATTTGGATTAACCTATAATTATAGTAATGAAAATTGGGGAAGTATTGATAATACAGGTTTTTATACTAATGTTTATCCTAGTGGAACTTACTATAATTACTATTCAAAAAGTTATTCTACAGCCTGGGCAAATGATAAATTGTGGTTGCCATCTTTAACAGAAGTTGGCTATGGAAACAATGAAGCCAATGGAATTTGGGGCTTATCTAATGCACAACGCACAAATGTAACAAACTCTTGGTTAAGAACAGCTTGGGATACAAATGGTTACGAAAGTTGTTACTTAACAGCAAATGGCGAAAACTATAGTAAAGATTCTATTCATTATCAAAACGCTGTTCGTCCAGCAATGCATTTTAATTTAAATTTAGCGTACAAATCTGCAGTAGAAACCGAAAGAGAAGATTCTAATTATGTAAAAATAGATGAATTGTGGAATAAAGAAACTAAAAAAATGAGCGACACTAATTTTAACGCTTTAATTAAATACTTAACGGGTTCCACAACAGCGGGTTATAGCGATTTGTTAAAGTTAGCAAAAGAAACTCAAAACGCAAGTAATTTTCGTTCAACTTCAATTAATGGAAAAAATTCTACGCAAGATATTATGCTAATTCTTGGGGGGCTTGAGTGGACAACAACATATTTATCTACAGATAAAAATGGTAATATTATTTTAACCTTGTGGCTTGCTAGTGATTACCAAAAGGCGTGGAATGGAAAAGATTACAAAGATTCATTGAATAGTCAATTAAATAATAATATTTTGTATAGTAAATATTCAAGTTGGGTGGGAAACACTTCCCAATATCCAGATAGTATGTATGGAACAAGTTATATAAGGGCTGTAGCCTTAAATAACGGCGGAACTTATTCAACAAATACAAATAATGCAACTTATGCAACCAAAAATGATAAACACCCTTTTGCAGACTTTACAATGTCAGTAGATGGCAGATTTAACGATATTACAGATTTCTTAGTTAGGCCTTTAGATGTAAGTTGGCAGGAAAACCAAAGTTTTTATAACTATTATGGTCAAGGTAAAAACTATTCTAATGAAGCTTGGTCTTATAGCATTACTGGTAATTTTGGTACCAATTATGCAACTACAGTTGGTAATGATAATTGGAAAAACGATTATATATGGTTGCCTAGTTATACAGAAATTGCAACTATATCTAATAAATCATTTTGGGGACTAAGTTCTAATCAATTACATGCTTTCTCCGAAGAATATTACTTAAGAACTTATAGCAATGTAGCAAGTAATATGTTTGCCTATAATGGTTTAACAAATCAAGTAAAGTCAATTTTTGTTTCTACTATGAGTTCGGTTCGTCCTGCAATGCATTTGAATTTGACTGCTATTATTGAAAGTATTACTGGTGAAGGTGAGGATGACGGAAGCAGAATATATATTGATACTATAAATGGCAATGATTTCAATGACGGAACAAGTTGGTTGAAACCGGTTAAAACTATAGCTAAAGCAGAAGAGTTAGTTTCTTCAAATGGTGTTATTGAAGTAATGAATAAAATTACAATACTTTCTAACACAACTTTAGGCAAAAATAAAAATTATACTTTAAAGAGATGGGAAGGTTGTGAGTATATTGCAGGCTATTGGGAAACGCTACTTCAAATAGGTAGTTATATAAGTGAAAGCAATAAGACTTTTGCTAATGTAAATATTAATGTTTTTATTGATGGTAATGATACTTCAAATGTTACAAATCTAAGTGAAATTTCAAAATTAGAACTTGTCGGGATAGATGTGTCATATGGTATTGTGAATTTTGGTAAAGGTAGTGGAATAACTGGTTTTAATAATAAGTTATATGCACATATTATTTACTTAGATAATAAAGAGAGTAGTGTTGTAATAAACGGAAATAATTTCTTGGCGACTTCTAATTTAGGTAGCACTATAATTTATGCTAATAACAGCGAAAGTAAAATTATTATAAATGGTGGCGTGTTTGAAGACAATAATTATCAAATTCTTCATGAAAACGATTATGGTTCAGTAATTTACGGTGGAGATATTACAATAAAGAATGCTAAATTTATAAACAATAAGGCAGTGGATTTAGAAGAGAATGTGTCTGGCATTTATGCGGGTGTAATAAGAGTTTATGAAAATGGTTCTTTAGTAATAGAGGATAGTTTGTTTGATACTAACATAGGAAATTTAGGCGGAGTTGTTTATGCAGATAAAGGCGTTAGCGTAACAATAAAAAACTCTACTTTTAATAATAACAATAGTTTAGCAGGTGGAGTAATTTATTTGGCAGGAAATAACACATTAAATATAAGTAAAGGATTTTTTACAGATAATACTTCATTTGTAGGTGGTGCAATTTTTGGATTAGATAATAGCAACATAGAAATAGTTTTATCTAACTTTACTGGAAATACTGCAAATGGAACATATACGACTGATATAGACGGGGAAGAAAATAGTTTTGTTGGTGGCGGTGCAATATTACTTAAATCTAACGATAATACTATTACAATTAATTCAACTGATTTCAATAATAATAAAGCAACTATTGGTAATGGTGGAGCGTTAAATTTAAATGGTTCTAACAATAAATTAATTTTAAGAAATTCTAACTTTAATGAAAATATAGCATCATTAAATGCAGGGAGCATTTATGTTAATGATGATGCTACAAATAGTTCTAATGTTGTTGAAATTAGAAACTCAAATTTTGAAAATTCAAGTGCTTCTTTAAATGGTGGGGCTATATATTTTAGCGAGAATATTGATGCAAAATACTATTATTCTTTCTTCAAAAATAATAAGGCAACAACAGAGGAAAGTTTAGGCGGAGCCGTTTATAACGGTACTGCATATTATTCAACTTTTGAGTATAACACATCTGGTTATAGGGGCGGTGCTATTTATAATAGTTCTGCTTATGGTTGCACATTTACAGGTAACTCTGCTGTTCAAGGCGGAGCAATGTATGGTGGTGAAGTTCTTAATAACATATTTGTTGATAACTTAGCAACTTCTTATGGCGGTGCGGTCGTAAATCCTACAAGTGTTGTTGGAAGTACCTTTTCTAACAATAAGGCTGGTGATGAATCTTCAATTGGAGATAAATTGTTAGGTTTTGGTGGGGCAATATATAATACTGTTGGTTCAAAAACGATTGTTGATACAATCTTTACTGGGAACATAGCGACATCTTACGGTGGTGCAATATACTCTAGTGTAGAGGGTGACGAACTTAATTCATTAACAATTATTGATAGTGAGTTTACTTTTAACTTTGCAAATACTGGAAGTGCCATTTATAATAATGGGAAACTAAGTCTTATTCTTCAGGGCGATGTAACTATTACAAATAATGTAACAAGCAATTTTGGTGCGATATACTTTGCGGGAAGTAAACAAAATGTTGGCTCTAGTATCGTTTTAGGAAATGAAAACAAAGTTGACAATATTTATATTTATAACAACTTTAATGGTTCAAGCATAACAGAGTTTGAAAAAGATTCTTTTGGCGACTTAATAGGTGAAACAAAAAATAATATGTATCTTGACTTTGAAAATGGTGGAGATATAAATTTATCGTTAGCCTCTAATTTAGTTGGGGGTAGTAAGATAGGAATTAATGTTTCAACTTTCTTAAATGATTTGAGAATTAAATCTGGAACAAACGACGAGTATAACTTTATAACATATAAAACTACTAGCGATATTTTAACAAATGCAACTCACAATGCTTTTGTTAGTGATGATTTAGATACTGCTATTTTCTATACTTCTACTTTATATAATGGTAATGCAAAAGTAGGTTTTGGAATATTTATCAAAATAATATCTACAACTTCTAGTAACATATTATATTCTGCAAGCGATTATTATGGAGTGTACGATGGAAATTCTCATAGCATAGATATAAAAGTTTATGTGCCTACTCAAGACTATACCATTTGGTATTCTACAGAGGAAAATGGCGACTATTCAACAAATCCTATAACTGTAAGAGATGCGGGCGAAAGTGCTACTATTTGGTTTTATATAGAGGCTAAAGGCTATACTACCACAAACAAAGATAAAAGAAATGTTGCTATTGATAAAATGAACATTTTTTATGACACTAGCGATATTGATATAAACTTGTGGTTTGGTGAAACAATTTCTACAAAATCAACAGGTGGAACAAAAGTAAATGATTTTGTTACAACTAATGTAATAGATGAAGAGGGCAATGCTGTTTCGTGTGATTTCATTTTATATGATAATTCTTCTGCAACAATAGGTTTAAATAATTACCTAAACGCAAGAAAACTTGATATTATTCCTAAGAATACTGAAAAATATAAGAGTATTATAGGACTAACGGTATACCCAAATGTTGAATATGACGAATTATATTTTAATGGCTCTAATTTTTACCCTAGTTTACAAGAAATGAATGCAGAAAATTCTAAGTATGCATTAAATATAACAACCTATAATTTAAATACGGTATTGCCATTTATTGTAAATTCAAGTTGTATTTATTTTAATAGTTCTTATAATGTAGCATCCTCATTATCAGTTAATGTTGAAAATCGTGTTACATTTGCAAAACTTGAAAATTTTGCTGGGGCTATACTTAGTGTAAATTCTAATGGAAAATTAAATATATCAACTTCTCTTGAAGGAAAGTTAACAATATTGGGAGTAGAAAAAACTGACTCTAGTTCTTCTACTAATGCTTTAATTACAAATTCAGGCACATTAGAAATTATAGGAAATGTATCTTTTGAGAACGGCTATAATTATAATGAAAATTCTAATGGCGGAGCAATAAACAGTAGTGGCACTCTTTATTTAGAGGGTGTAACCATAAGAAATTGTAGAAGCCTAACAAATGGTGGCGGAATTTACGCAACTGGTAAAACAACCTTAGTAGGTAGTTTAATAGAAAATTGTCAAGCAGTTAGTGGTGCGGGCGTGTATATATCTGGAACGGCTGAAATTCAAAATTGCGATATTTATACAAACTATGGTTTAAATACTTCTAATGCAGATGCAACAGTTGTTCGTGGGGCTGGAATATTTGTTACAGGTGAATCTACAAAAGTAATAATTATAGATAGTAGAATTAAGTTTAATACATTTAATTTTATTACATTTAGTTCCTTTGGCGGGGGTGTATATGTTGACGGTGGTAAAGTTGAAATAGAAAATAGCGATATCTCATATAACACTTCTTATATAGGTGGAGGATTATATGTATCTTCTTCCAGTGAAGTAACTGGCAATGGTTTAAAAATAGAAGGTAATACCTTGCTTAATGGTTCATCGGCAAACCCAAATAAAGGTGCTGGTGTATATGTTGCTGAAACTTCAATCTTTACTTTAACTTCTGGTGTTGTACGAGGTAATGGTACAAATGCAGAATCAACCTCTAATTATATAGAAGGTATAGGCGTTTATGTTGCAGGTTTATTTAACTTTGCAACAAATGGCGATACATATTCTCAAATAACTTTAAACTCTAATTCATCTTCTTCTAATTTTGGGGCAGGGCTATATGTATCAGGAACTGCAAATATTTATGGCGGAAATATTTCTCAAAACTACACAAGCGTTGGCGATAACAATGCAGTTAGTGGAACAATAAGTGTTGGGGGTTCTACATTTATTAATGGAACTAATTATCTGCTAGGCTCATCATCTATACTTAATGTATTAGATAATTGGGAAAACATTAATAATACTATTAATTCTAAGTACAATTTTATAATTAATGTTCAAGGTGATAGAAGCACAATATTAAACCCTATTATTGTAAAAGCCGACTCCTCTTTTAAACCTACTTGGGACGAATGGTATTATATTTCAAATACAATAGATATTATAGTGTCAAGTTCTTCAGTGTTTAAAAACGGTAGCATAAGAACTTTAAGTTACGACATAGAAAAAGACGAATATAAAATATTTTATAAAACTCCAATGGCAGCAGGCACTGGTGTTTATTACCTAAACCCAACAGGTGGCAATGACCTTAATGCAGGCACCGCAGTAGGAACCGCTTGGAAAACTTGGAATGCTGTAATGGAAAAATCTAAACCAGGTGACACTATTTACATTAATAACACTTGGACTATTAGCGACTTTTTAAATGTTGACGGCGAAGGCAGAGTTTTAAAGAAATTAAGTTCTTGGGCTGGTAGTATGATTTATATAGGTGGAAGTTATAACCCAACAGTTAATATTTCTAACCTTATTTTAGATGGCAATAGAAGAAAAGATAACTCCGTTGCCGTAGATAATTATACAAGTTACCTTAATGGCGGATATGCAATTTATACAAGTGTAAATTGTAAATTAAATTTAAAAAATGTTACTATAAGAGAAAATTGTTGTACATCTGGGGCTATATACATTTATGGAACTAAAACAGATTGCTCATTCAGTGCTATTGATTGCCAGTTTATAAATAATACTAATTATGGGAACAATAATGGCGGAGCGGTTATTCAAGTAAATCATGCTAATACTAACTTTGATTTTTATCTTTTTAACTGTAATTTTAACAATAATAGTTGTATATATTCAAATACAACATATTATGAAAAACCAACATGTATTTTTGTTTATGGTTCTTCAAATGCTTCAAGAACAGCAAACCTTACTATAGAAAATTGTACATTTAACAATAATTATACCTATAATACTTACGCTTACGCTCCATATACAAAATTGTTTCAATTTTCTTTCGGCAGTTATGGAGCAAATGAAAAAATTAATATTAATTTTGATAATTGCGAAATTATAAATAATAAAGATAGAACGCAATTAAATAAAAATCAACAAGTATATTCTGGTGGATTATATGTATATTCTCCAACGGCACCTATAAACTTTAATTTTACAAATTGTAATTATAGTAAAAACTTTGCTTTCTATGATGCAATTTATTTGCTTTTATCAACAACTAATAAAAGTTTTGTAAATATTGAAAACTGTAATTTTGAACAAAACGAATACTTTACAAAAATAATTACTATAGAAAACAAAGCGGACACTTATATTAACAATTGTGTGTTTAATCAACAAAATACTAATTATTCTTTACAAATGATTAATCCTCTTAATGGAGATATAACAATTACAAACTGCAAATTTTATAATTGTGGTAATGCAATACATACTGGTACAGATGCAGGGAATGTAATAATTGACAATATTATTTGCGAAGGTACAGGTGGGTTGGGACAAGTTGCTGCTGGTGGAAAAATTAATGGTAGTTTGTTAATATCTAATATAGTAGCAAAATATGCTAGTAGGGCAACTAACTTCGGTGTAGTTAACGATGGTACTGTAATAAGAAATGTGTACATAGAAAATTGTTATGATGGATTGTATTTTACAGTAGGCACAAATGAAATAACAATGGAAAACATTACAATCAAAAATGCTAGACGCTTTGGAATTTATTCTAATGCAGAATGGAATGTTCCTCGTATAATAAGAGCAAATAATGTTTATATTAATGGGGTTAAAGAAACTAATACGACAGGCGCTGGTTTGTATTTGCGTTATACAAATTTTTATGGCGATAATGTAATACTTGATAACACTAATTTAGCCGTTGATTTTGAGGGTGGAAGTTTAAGCGGGATAAAAATAAATAACTGCTATAACGGCTTGCTTGTATATGAAACAGCCAATGCCGAAAGCCATTTTAAAGATATAACTATCAATAATGTAAGCGTGGATGGTATACAACATGTTTTTACTAGTCATTCAAGGCGTTTAATGTCATTTAATAATGTTAAAGTTTCCGATTGTCGTAGATATGCTTTTTGGGATAATACTGGTTATTATTCAAATAATTTAGTTTTTGATAACTGTGTATTTGAAAAAAGTCAATATGGCTACTTTAGAAGTTTTAGTTCATATTCTACTTACAATAACCAAGATTCAATTACCTTTATAAATTGTGTTTTTAAAAATAATATGCATGATGGAATGTATTGTAATGTAGCATATAATAACAATAATAGTATACAAACAATTTATACCCTAACGAACTGCTTAATAACCGAAAACGGCAGATATGGTATTGATTGGAATAGAGGTAACACTTATGGTAATATTCCAAAGTTTGTTATTGATGATAATACTATTGTTTCAAAAAATAATGTTGGTATGTATATTTCTGGTGAAGGTTCTCAACAATGGGGAACATTAACAGGTGGTAAATTTATTGATAATATTTATTATGGAATTCAAAGTTCGGTACTATTAACTCTTGCCCCAACAGGCGATAATAGTATTGTTGTTAAAAATAATGGGGTAGACGCTAGTGGAACGCAAATGTTTAAAGATATTTCCGCCACAAGGTATTACTTATCTGGAAAATTGGATATTGGTAGTATAACGTGTGGGGTTTCAACAAATGGTATTTATATTACAGGTAGTTTAGAAAGTTCAAGTGATATTAAAGTTTCCATTACAGGAACTCCTGCAGTAGATAATGTAATTGCAACGGGAAGTGGGTATACTCCTAATGAAACTGATTTAAGTAAATTTATTGCAACAAATTGGAATTTTAAAATAAGTGGTTCACAATTATTAATAGATAGTAAAAATAATAATATTGAAAATAAACAAAAGGTTTATTATTTCCACCCAACAAGAACTGTTAACGGTGGCGGTTTAAGCCCAGAAGACCCTATTACAGATTGGAACAAATTGTATGATGTAATTGATGAAAATACTACTGTTTATATGATGTCGGGCTATACTCTTAATAATGTAAATTTAGATGGTAAAAATGCTACTTTTGTTATTTATATAGATCCAACCCGCCCTACGCCTGCTTATTATTTTAATACCCCTATGTTTAGTGTTATAAAAGGCTCTTGTAGCATTAGTAATATTAAAATTGATGGCAACGCAAATGTTTATGGTCAGTTAAGTAGTGCATCGGGAGGTAATGGAGGAAGTACATTAAACGCACTATTGCGTAATATAGAGGGTAGTATTGCTTACATAAATGGAAATTCTACATTAACATTAAATAATGTTTATATTACAAATCATTACGCTAAAAATGGCATTAGATTAGAATCTGGCTCTAATAGATTAATTATTAATAATTCAGTTTTTGAATATTTATGGTACACTACAAGTGGTTTTATTTACTCACAAGGTAGTTATGTAGAATTAAATGAGTGTAATGTTAGTCACTATGGAAATAATTATTTTGTATATATTGATTATGCAAACACCGCTCAACTTGTGGTTAATGGGTGCGATTTTATAGATGGTTACAGTTGTTTTTGGTTTAATGGCAGTAAAATTAATGTTGATGATTGTAATTTTAATATTATAACTGCTACTGTTTTTTACATACAAAATTCTACCCATACTGATAGTAATATAAAAAATTGTACTGCTAAAAATATTAGTTCTTACTTCTTTTATATGAACGCAACCGTTGTAAATTATATAACTTTTGAGAATATAGATATTTATAGAGTATCCTCTTATGCATTTTATATTAATAACACAGCATATATGAAAAATATAACGGGTACAAATATAATAGTTCAAAAGGCTCAATATGCTTTTAATTTTCAACGAGATATAACAGTTAATTTTACAAATTATCAAGCAATTGATTGTACCTTTGGTATGTGTGCGGGTGCAGGAGGTAATAATCTGTCGCTTCCTAATGTAAACATTACATTAAACGATAGTAAGTTTATTAGAAATAACCAAGGTTTCTACTATAATTTCTATTCATATAGTCCGTATAAAATGAACCTTACTATGAACAACACGGTTTTTGAAAATAACATTGAATATGCAATTTATTGTTGGGTGTATGGTTATGGCAACTATAATTATAATAATCATACAATAAGACTTACAAATGTGGATGTAACTAATAGTAAATATGGTATATATGTTCATTCCTCAGCGTTGTATATGACTAAATGCTCAGTAAAGGGAATAACTTATGGCAATGCTGTATATTACAACACTTATTTAGGAAGTATATTAAATATGGAAAATTGTGACATTACAGATACATTGTCTGGCCAAGCAGTTTATTTAAATGAGTCATATACTAATGTATCAAGATCTGTTTATTTATATTATTGCAATTTTTCAAATAATAGATATGGTTCATTCAGTTGTAATATTGGATATGTAAATGTATTCATTCAAGATTCAACCTTTGATAAGACGAGTGGCTCTCCATATAGTAGTTATACATATTGCAGTGTTTATGTCCATACTAGTAGTTATATTTATGTATGGAATAAAGTTATAATTGACGCTGGCATTTATGTTAATCCAAATAGTGATAATTTAAGGTTAAACGGCAATTTAACAGATGGTTCAAGTATAAGAATTTACACAAATAAAACAGGTTCTAATGGTAATAGAGTAGTTTTTACTACTAGTACTACTTTTCCTATAGCAACTAATGCTAAGTATTTTAAAGTAGATGGTTGGAATACTTATGTAAGTGGTAATTATTTGTGTTTACAAAATTATAATGCCTATATACCAAATAATGGCGACCCTATTGAAAATGGCGTAATGGCTATATACTTTAATCCTGCTAGTGGTGATGATTCTAATCATGGGCATAGTTATAACTATCCTGTAAAAACTTGGGAAAGAGTGGAAGAACTTAATATTCATAATTTGCCAGTTTATATTATGGCTCAATGGGATATTACTGAAAGCACTACTATAGAGGGGCACGGATGGACATTATATCGTTATTACGAAAGTTCAAGTAGTTTATATTTAGGTTCTTTATTTAATGTAACCGGTAATGAAACTTGTTTAACAATTAATAATTTAATTATCCACGGTAACTTTAGGGGTTATAGGTTAGGAATAACTACTAATACTGTCAATGTAAGTGCTAATGCTCCAATTATTAAAGCGGAAGAAAACACTACTATAATTTTAAGAGATAGTGCTATTAAAGGCGCCTTTACAAATTATAATAATTCAGTTATTGCTGTAAGTTCTAACGGTAACTTTATTGCAATAAATTGTGAATTTAATGAGTTGTATGAAAATTCAAATGCAAATACATCAAGGATATTCAACTTTGGTGGAGATATTAACAGGGAAATTTTATTTAAAGGGTGTTACTTTACTTTATGTAGAAATGCTTGGAACAATGCTGCTGTAACAACTCATATTATTAATGTTAATGGTTCCAATGCTAATATTTCTATTGAAGATTGTTTATTTGAAAATAACTTGATGAACGCTTCGTCAACAGACAATGGACTTATTTATGTTTCTGCTACAAATTCAGTTGTAAATGTATATAATACCAAATTTTCTAATAATGCAACAAATGGTTATGCAATGCCATTTAGTATACGAGTAGAATCGGCCAGTTGTGAAGTTGAAATAGTTGGGTGTTGGTTTATTGAAAATGTTGATAAGAGTAACCCTATTTTAACTAAAGATGGCGGTATTATATATATTGATACTAACGCTAATGTAGAAATTGCAAATTGCGAATTTGAAAATTGCTATTCAAATAAAGGTGCGGGAATTTATATTACTTCTAGCGAAGGTTGTGAAAATTTAAATATTATTTTAACAAATTTATATTTCAAAAATTGTTTTGCTAATGACGGTGGTGGTATATATATTGACACTTCATCCTATGAAGGTGGAAAATTAGAGTTATTTAAAATTAATTGCTATTACACATTTGCTACAAGTGCTATTTATGTCAATATGAATTCTGCTAATATAAGTGCTGAGGAAGTTTTAATTGACGGTGGAAATTTTGCTACAACTTCTATGCTTGTAACAAGCGGTGGTTTATATGTTAATGATAGTAACAATGGCTCAATTATTTTAAGCGATATTACTATTAAGAATTCGGTTTCTACTTCTACTGATGTTTCTTGTATTGAAACAAGTGGAGAAAATGGAAAAATAGAAATAAAGAATTTACAAGTTTTAAGTAGTAATAGTGATAGCACATTATTTAATATTAAAGGTGGAAATGTAACACTATTAGATAGTTCTTTCAGTGGTAACAATGCTTATAGCATAGTTGGGTTTGAAAATAATATTCTTGTTAATATTAGTGGTTTAACCTTTGAAAAGAACTTGAATGGTTATTCAGTTTATGGTGTTTCAAATAATGGTGTATCATATATTGTTAACAATGTTAATATAGTTAACAATAATGGTGCAAGTGGTATTTATTTAGGTGGAAATAATAAAGACGATAGTTCAATTAACATAGACGGAATACAAATTGAAAACAATTATGGTATGCAAAATGGCATAACGGTTGCTACAAGTAGGGCGTCTATAACAAACTCTACAATAAAAAATAATACTTCAGTAAATTCTGTCGTTGCAGGGTTTAATGCAGAGGTTTACATTGGTAGAACAAACATCTCTTTCAACTCATTGCTTGATAGTTCTAAAGAACTTGATAGCAGTGCATTTATAAGTCGTGGAGTTGATGCCTTTATTGAAATGCCAAAACAGGAAGTTTATCCTTCTGGTGCAGTTTCAATATTAGGCGGATATGCAAAATTAGAATTTGTTGATGTTATAGGAAATTCCTCTTGTGCTTACGGAGGTGGTATTGTATCAAGTAGTCCTATTAGTATTTATAATAGCAATATTACTAACAATACTGCTGGTACTTTTGGTGGTGGTTTAGTCCTTACTATGGACGCTGAAATATATAACAGTAACATTTCAAATAATACTGCTAAAACAAATGGTGGAGGTATTTGGTTTGGTGCTAGCCTTAAACTTAGCAAGGTTAAGTTAGAAGGCAATACAAGTTTAGGTGACGGTTCAGCAATTTGCTCATATGGTGCTATTGCTTCTATGTTATTACTAAACACAGATATTACTAATAACACAAGTTTTGGTAATGGTGGTGTTTACTTTGTTAACGAACGAGGCAATGCAGAAATACATTCTGTTACATTTAGCGGTAACACTGGATATGGTAAAGGTGGTGCATTATATCTAAATTCACTAACCTTTATAGAAAGCAACTTAATATTTAGTGGTAATAAAATTTATGGCACTTTAATTAATTTTGAAAATGTAACAAACTTCTCACTTAACGATTTTGTTGTTAGTGGTAACTATGGTTATGGTGAAGATGCAACATTATTTAGTTTCACTTCTGCTAGTGGCTCAAGTAGTCGTATGATATTTAGTAACGGCAGAATTTATGGAAACAAAATGGAATATAACGCAAGTGTTGTAATTGACGATGGTTTGTATATTCGTATGACTAATGTTGAAGTAACTGGTAACTCTAACTTATATAGTGGAAGTTCTACTGAATTGTCTACAGATAATGGCAAGGGTGGTGCGATATTTGTTAAGAATGGAACTCTTGTCCTTGAAGAAGGTTTGGCTGTTGACAACTGGGCTGAGTATGGTGCTTGGTTGTATGTAGGTGCAAATGGTAAAGCAGTTATATCAAAACAAGAAATTAGCAACATATCTACAGATGCCGAAACTACTATCAATGGTATAATTTATGTAGAAGAAAATGGTGAACTAGAACTTCACAATTGTAAAATTTTAGGTGTTTCACTTGAAACCCTAAAAGGTGCAATAAATAATAATGGTCACACAAAATTATATGATAGTGAAATTTATGCAAATTCTACAACCAGCAGTATTATTTATAATGGTTTAACTGGTGTTATTAGTCTTGAAGGCGTAGACTTACACGATAATAGAACGACTAATGGCGGAGCAATATATAATCTTGGTGCAGTTAACTTTATAAGTGGTAAAATTCATTCTAACACCGCAACACTAGGTGGAGCGATATACAATGAAGGAAACTTTACCTTATCTGGTGGAGAAATATCTTCAAATATAGCAACTCGTGGTGCCGGAATTTATAACAAAGGCAAAGTAATTATTAACGCAGGTAAAATTGCTTCAAATAAAGTTTCAGTTGTTGGCTCGGGAATTTATAATGACGAAGATGCTGTTGTTACTATGCTTGGTGGTGAAATAACATTAAACACTAAAACAGAAGATGCGTCTAGTGTTACCGGTAGTGGCATTGCAAATTATGGTTCATTATATATTTATGGCGGAACAATTTCTAATAACGGAGCAAATGAGATAGGTGCTGGCGGTGGGTTGTATTTAGGTGCAGATTCATATAATCATATTGAAAATGCGGAAATAAAAAATAACTTATCTTCTGGTGTTTCAGGTGGTAGCAATATTTACCTAGATACTAACGCTTACTTACTTGTTAAAAATTCAATTATTACATCTGGCAGAAGTTCAAATAGTAATAGTATTATGGATATTAATATTAATGAAGCAACATTACTTCTTGACAATGTTACTTTTGTTAGTGAAGAATCTTCTGGTTTGTTGCGTGCAGTTAATAGCAATGTGACAATAAAGAATTCATATATTACAAACTTAACTCCTGATGAAAGCGCTTCAAGTTTCTATTTTGTAGGCGGAAGTTTATTAATAGAAAATACTACTTTTGAAGAACTTAATTCAACAAGTGATGCAGTTATTCACCTAGAAAATTTAGTAAGATTTGATATTATTGATTCTAATTTTGCAAATAACTTATCTAGAGCAATTTATATTGATACTACAAAAACGGCAACCTTAGGAAATATTAAAAATTCTACTTTTGTTGGTAACTCTACTAGCGGAAACGGCGGTGCAATTTTTGTTACAGGGTCAAGTTCTTCCAAGGTAGAAGCAAGTATTAATATAGAAACTTCAAATTTCACAAGTAATATTTCAAATGGTTATGGCGGTGCTATTTATTTAGATACTGCATATGGAACAGTTGTAACATTATACGATAGTATTTTTGGAGGATATATAGATAATAATGGTAATGGAGAGTATGATAGTAACGATACAATCTTAGGGAACTATGCTTCTCTAGGTGGCGGTGCCATTTACATTGTTGAAAATACACCTGCTAGTTTGATACTTAAAGGTGAAGTTGTTATAACCTTAAATAGTACAAAAGAGTTTGGCGGAGGCATATATTATGCTTCTAAAGCAAAACCAGATTATGATAACAATATTTATGGACTTTCACTTCAAAGTGGTGCAATAGTAACTATTAAAAATAACTATTCAAATGCTTCTAGCGTTACTGAAATTTCTCGTGCAATTGAAGATAATCTTTACTTAACTGCAGATAGCAACAAATCAATTCTTGTTGCAGAATTATCTTCACTTAGTTCTATTGGCTTAACTCTAGAAAATGCAGAAGACGGAAATATTGTAGTTACATCTTTTAAAGAAGATATTCCAGTTACAACAAGAGATTTACAAGTATTTAGTTATGATGACGAATATGCTTATTCTTTAAAATTAGACGCCACAAGCAATAGCATTGTTCTTGTTGCTGGTCCAGATAATGCTTCTTCACTTATTGTTCAAGTTAGTGACAAAGTTTATACTATTGATGGTACTTCTAAAACAATAACAACTGAAGACTTTACAATATATAACTGTCGTGATTATACAATAACTTTTGCAACAGAAGAAGACGGTGAATATACAGACACGGCTCCTAGTTATTCTCTAAAAGGGATATACACAATTTGGTATAAAGTTGTGGATAACCAAAATGCCGATAGGATGGTTAGTGGAAATATAACTATTAAAATTACTGGTAAAATTTTAAGCGTTGTAGAAGCACCTGTTGCTTATTTGAATTCTGGTGAGAAACTTGCAAATGCTAAGTTTGAAAAAGGCATAGTAAAGTCGGGCGAAACTATTGTCTCAGGCAAATGGTCATTTGTTAATGGAAATACTATTCCTACAAATATTTCTACAAGATATGCTCTTACCTTTATACCTAGTGATGCAAGTTTATATGAAAATACCATAACTATTTTAGTAAATCCTACCATTTCATATTCAAAAGTTTATTACTTTGAAAATGCTTTTTATACAGATTCTGCTCATACATTATCTACAGGTATAAATGACTTGTCTACTATGGTTAATTACCTAAATGATATGGGAGAGATATTCTTTATGTCTACTTATACAGTAGGTGCTAATGGATTGCTTGAAGAAAATATTACAACTAATAATCGTATATATTTTGCAAGATATATAACATTTACCAACGATCCTATTATTAGTCTTCCATATAATACTAATTCAGTTAAGTTAAATATCGGTGGTGGTTTAGGTTCAATTTATATTGATTGTGCTCGTGGTAGTGCAAGTAGTACAGAAACCGAACCATTGTTTAGAAATGCCGGAACATTAACTTTAGGTAATAATGTTTATATACGAAACATTACTAATACAGGTGGCGGACCAGCGGTTGCCCATAATACAGAATTTGGTATATTAAACCTTAATGGCTGTGATATTTATTCAACCTATGTAGATATTAATGTAGCAATGTTGACTGGCGGGTCAATTTATAACGAAGGTACAATGACTATTAATGGTGGTGATTATCGCTTGAATTATAATACATACGGAAATGGCGGATTTATATATAATAAGGGCAGTTTGACTATCAATTCGGGATTATTTGCTCGCAATTACTCTACAAATGGTAGTGGTGGATGTATATATACGGAAGGTGGGTCGGTAACCTTTAATGGTGGCGACTTCATTGGAAACCGTGCAAGATATGGTGGTGTTGTTTGTGTAGCACAGAACGGTAAGGCGGTTATTAATGGGGCAAACTTCTATTCTAATACAGCACTTGAGGAAGGGGCTTCTATATATGTAGTAGAAGGCAATGTAATACAAAATGGTGGCGACTTCAAATATAATGTAAATTTATCGCAAAGGAAAGATTTAGATAAATTTAATACGACCGATAAGTCTGTATTGCCTTATGTATTAATAGGACTTGCTTTATTGATTATAGCCATTGGAGCAACAATATTCGTTTTAAAAAGAAAATCTTTTAATAGAAATAATTGATAATTAATTTTATGTTAAAATTTATTTATTAAAATAAACTATATTTATTAGACTTATTTAGTTATTAAAATTTTTTAATTATTAT
>CAMRVD010000020.1 GCA_947054085.1 uncultured Clostridia bacterium
TGCAAAATGCAGACCTTTGATTAATTAGTATAGTATTAAACGCTCATTACTTTTACATTTGTTGCACTTACTTTAGTTTCATTAACTAAAATGGTTAAAATTTTAGAAACTTCGTCACTAGTAAGCCCATCTGATTTTACCATTACTGTAGTATTTTGATCAGCAATAGTTACAACAGCATCTTCGTATCCACTAGCCATTACCATGCTTTCTAAAATGGTCTCGTTTTCCATACGTTTAGCCAATTGGATCTTTAAGTTGTTTGCTTCTTCTATT
Organism: uncultured Clostridia bacterium; assembly: GCA_947054085.1. Classification (GTDB taxonomy): domain Bacteria; phylum Bacillota; class Clostridia; order Christensenellales; family UBA1242; genus RGIG4790. The sequence continues at coordinate 277 of CAMRVD010000020.1, forward strand.
TGGTCAGCAGTTGTTGCAGATGCAATTATAGAGTTATAATATTCTAACATAGATTGTCTGGTTGCTGTTTTATTACTGCGGTAACTAGCTAAAAAACTTGCAGATACTGTAGTGCTCGATGGTACATCGCTATTATTTTTAGATAACGCAATATTTAAATATCCCGTTACAACCAATAATAGTGTCATTGCTACTAATACAAATATTTTTTTCTTTTTGCTCATTTTTGATCCCCCTTTAAATCCAAAAATTTTCATTTACTTTCCCTCCAATATGTCTATGCACGATATATCTACATTATACACAGCAGAAATCGCATTTAATAAATTGTTTTTTAAAGATAAATCGTTTGTACCTTTTGCAACTATTAGTATGCCGGTTATCTTTGGCAAAAACTCTACTACAGCTACTGGTTTATACGAACTTCCTTGCTTGTCGTACACTATAACTTTTTTGTCGCCCTCGTCTTCGGTTAGATATTCCATCTTTGGACTTTCGCTAACCACTACAACAACTTTAGCATTAGAAATTCCTTTTATATTGTTAATTATGCCCTCTAGGGTTTTACTTACTTGATTAGCATAATTAAGTGCAGAGCTATCTACTGTTTGCAGACTTTGATTTTTATTAGCTGTATTGTTTGTTGTCTTTTTTTTAGTAAAGCTACTTAAAGCTAAAAGCACTGCTATACACACTAATATTATGATTACAGCAAGGCGAATATGCTTATTTTTTAAAATTTTTATATTACTAATTTTAGACAGTAATTTAGACTTTTCTGCCATAAATTTCTCCTAATAAAAGATATTATTTTACTGCGTAATATATTACCTATAAAATATAATAAATATTGCAAATATTTAAGCAATTTAATCGTTTTTTAACTATTTTGTCGATAATTTGCAGTTTTTAAGAAAATATATTTCTTATAATTATTAGTATTTCTGTCAAAATTGCTGACATAATTATTACGTTTGCAGTTATTTCGGTAAACTTTTTTAAATGCCCTTCGGGGGATAATATAGACAGCATTCCTCTAATACTAGAACAAATGGCAATTGTAATTATTAGGCTTTTAAATATTTCCATTATATCAGCCCTCCGCTTACCGAACATACTAACAAAAACATAACGATAAAATACATACAGCTAGCACCAATTAACACTACCATTAACATAGATAAGCCTTTACTAACGCTATCAAAAATACCAGTAGTTCTACTGTCTGAGATTGGCTCTATTAAACCTGCTACCAGCTTAAAGGATAATTGCATTACTCCGATTAAAATTATAGGTGACAAAATTGTGACTACAAGCATCAATATGCCACTAAACCCAACCGCATTTTTAATTATGTGGCTTCCAACTCTTGCTACTTCAAAGCCATCTGAAATGTAGCCACCAAGCATGGGTATATAATTTTTTATGGCATATTTGGCAGTTTTTATAGAAATCCCGTCTGCACTAGATGCTGTTATTCCTTGTACACTCATAAATGCCATATAAACAGTAAATACTACACCAATTATCCACTTAAATGTAGAATTAAAAAAGTCTGTTAATTTTTTCACTTTTGTTTTAGGCGAAATATTACCCACAAGACCTAACACAAAAACAAGAACTACTATTGGAAGCAAAATCTTTAAAAAGACATTAGATACTATATTAGATAAAAGCAAAACTAAGGGTCTGTATGCTTTTACGCTTATAGTGCCACCCGAAGTATTCATGAGCAATAATAAAACGGGAAAAATTCCATCCATTTGGTTTTGCATTTTTTGTATAGTAGATTTTATTTGTACAAATACCCCACCAATTAAGTAAACAACTATTGTTACTATAACCGAAAAGCAAATAAAAAATATTGCTTCTTGCAAACCATCTTCTGCAACCCTAGGTTTTATATTTTTAAAAACAACACTAATTAAAATGATTACAAGGACTAATAATAATGGAGATAAAATTACAATTATATTTTGTTTAATGCTACTTGTTATTGCAGAAAAGACCGAATTAAAATCGGTCAGTAATTCGCCAGATACCAAAGCTTGCAAAAATTGTTTATATTCGGTTACTCCAAATACTTTATAAAAATAATCGGAATTTTCTGCAAAATAATTTTCTAGGTCGGAAAGATCTATATCTTTTATTGTATCTTGGATATTTTTATCTAATTCTTCTTCTAAATTTTCTTTGCCACTAGAATCTGCATTAGTTGCATAACAATAAACTGAATTGGTTTTTAAACTAATTAAGTATTTATAATTATTATTTGCAAGTGTAAAGTTGCTTAAAAGTATTAATGCAACAAGTGCAATTATAGCAAAGATAAAATTGCGTTTAACATGTTTGTAATTAATGGCAAAGCTACCGCACATATTGCAATTTTACCTCCAAAAATTATTTTAGAACATATGGTTTTATTGCCAGAGTCCTCTGCCATATCTGCACAAAATTCTGTAATATAACCTATACCTACTACTTTTATTAGTGGTTTAATTACGGCATTACTAATGCTAGTATTTTGAGGCAAGTTTACCATTGCATCAATAATTTCTGTAAGTCCATTTATAGAAAGCATAACAATAAGCAGTCCTCCGCAAATATTAATCAACAAACTTAGATCTGCACGATACTGCTTTGTAATACTGCTTATTATTATGGTTACTACTGCTACAGCTATAATTTTTGTAATCATTACACCACCAAGTAAATTTAATTTTAATATAAACTAAACATAGTTTTAATAGTATCAAATAATTCGCCAATCATATTTAAAACAACTGCCAAAACCAAAACTAATCCAGCAAGATTTGTTAGAGTGGCAAGTTCGCCTTTGCCAGAATGTTGCAAAATTTGACTAACTACTATTGTAATTAAACCTATGCCTGCAATTTTAAAGATTATAGAAATATCCATGCTAAACTTCCTTTTAATAAATTAATATACAAACTAGTAAGCCAATACAAACTGCAAGTTTACTAGATAAGTCGCCTTTTTGTTTTTTTTGTGTTTGACAATTTTCTATTTTTGTTTTTAGCTGCATTACGTAGCCATCAACTAAATTGTTAAATGATATTATATCTGCACCTGTTAAACTAAAAATCATATTATATAATTCTTGCTTTTCGGGATCTGTCAAATTTATATTTATGATATTATTAAAGCTATCTCTATTTAATTTTGTTTGCTTTATCAAATTATCTAATTCTGTAAAAAAAACTTTATTAGATGGATTATTTTGTATAACAAAATTACTTATGCTTTCTGATAGTGTATCTTTAAAAAATGCACTTTTTACTTTTAGATATTGAAAAAACGCACATATTTCTGTATAAAAGCATAATTTTTTATTATAATGTGATTTTATAATAAGCCCTATATAGCCACTACAAAATACAATAACAGCACACAAAATTAATTTCATATTTCTCCTAATATGGCATATAAAGACAAGTTAATTTATTGTCGTAAATACCAACATACCTAGTAGGAGTTTTGCTAGACAATACAACAATTCTGGTTATAATATTATCGTCTAATAAGGATTTTATATGTTTATTTTTTAGCAAATCCAAGTGACTAGACGCATGCAATGATGCTATTACAGCTACCCCACTAGTAGCTGCTTCGCGTACTGCAAGATAATCTCCTTCGGTAGATAACTCGTCAGTTACAATTACTTCTGGCTTTAATGCTCTTATGCCTTGTTTAAATGCAAAGTTTTTATTTCCGCCACTAACTATGTCGGTAAATAGTCCCACGTTTAAACTTGGTCTACCTTTTACAGTAGAAGCTATTTCTCTTCTCTCGTCGACTAATAAAATATTGTGTACTTTGCTATAACTACCTAAACCTCTGCATATATCTCTAAGAAGCGTTGTTTTACCTCCGCCGGGTTCACTTACTACAAGTGTACTGTTTATTTTTCCGTTATTGTAAATAAATGACAACGCAATATTTGCAAAATCTTTAACTTGATGAGGCAATCGTATATTAATAGAATTTATGTGTTTTATTGTAGTTACAGTGTCGCCATCAAAAACAACATCGCCAGTTATTCCTATACGGATTCCTCCGTCAGCCGAAATATACATTTGCTTTATTTGATCACTTACAGCATAGAAGGAATTTTGAGTAGCCTTACTTATCACATAATTTAATTCGTAATCGGTTGCAATATAATAGTTTTGCTCAGCCTTTAAACAATAGTTTTTGCCAAGGCAACATATAACAACAGGGCAATTTGCACGTAATCTAATTTCTTCTATATCTTGTAGATTAAATTGCGAGCATATTGCCTTATACAAATTTTCGGATATTAATTTTTGCATATAGTTCTACCTACAATATGTTTACGAACTAATTTACCATGATATGTTTTTGCAGTAAAAAAAAATATGTCTTATTTTGACATATTTTTGGTATTGTTATAAAATTATTTTTTTAAATAGAATTTTTCAATTATTAAGCACGGCTCATATATGTTCCTGTACGAGTATCTATACGAATTTTTTCGCCATTATTAACAAATAGCGGAACTTGTACAACTAAACCAGTTTCTACTGTTGCAGGCTTGTTACCGGCTTTAGAAGTATCACCCTGAATACCCGGTTCACATTCTGTAATCAATAATTCTACAAAGTTAGGTGGTTCTACACTAAAGGCTTCGCCTTTATAAAACTGAATTGAACAAATCATATTTTCTGTAATATACATTAAAGCGTCTTCTACCTGATCTTTATTTAAAGGTATTTGCTCGTACGTATCGTTATCCATAAAATAATACAAGTCGCCATCGTTATACAAATACACCATGTCCTTGCGTTCTATATGTGCTTTTTCGAACTTTTCTACAGGGTTAAAAGTTTTTTCTATAACTTGTCCAGTTACTATATTTTTTAATTTTGTTCTAACAAACGCAGCACCCTTGCCTGGTTTTACATGCAAAAAATCCACTACTACATATATTTTTCCGTCCATTTCAAAGGTTACACCTTTTCTTAAATCTCCAGCTGTTATCATAAAAATCCTCCATTAATTTTAATATAAGTAATATTTTAAATTTATAATATAATAAAGATATATTACCATAAATATCATAATAAATCAAGCATTTAAAAAATCCTGATTTATTTTTTACGCATTATTATACATTTGTTGCATTGCTGCTGCATCTATTGTTTGATGACCATTGCTTTCGCTTATAACATTAGCACTGATATTTAGTTTTTTTAGCACTTTTGCAAGCGGGGCAAAATCTGGCCCATAGTTAAGTGGGTCACTGTCGAAATTTAAATGACGTATTTCGCCCTTTGCCCCATATTCTATTTTTGAAAAATGAATATGTACTAAATTGTATCTGTCCCCTAAATATTTTTTAAGGGTATCAAAAACAGCTACGTAATCGGCTTCGGATTTTAAAGTGCCACCGTTAAAACTATTAATGTGACCAAAATCTAAAGTTGGAATAATTCTATTATCTAACGAACACATTTGTGCAACTTCTTCTACTGTACCGCACTGACCATGCTTCCCCATGGTTTCGGGACAAAGGTAAAAGTTAAAATTTAAATTTTCTTCGTCTATTTTTTGCAATAATAATTTTAAGTTAGATATTATCGCCGACTGAGCTTGCTCTCTTGATTGCTTCATTAAAGCACCGGGATGAAATACTAATCTTGTTGCTTCTAAAAGCTTCATTTTTTTTAAACTGTTTATAATATAGCCAATACTTTTTTGTATCATTTCGGGGTTTGGATTAGCAAAATTTATATAATATGGTGCATGAACGCTTACTGAAATATTATTTTCGGCAAACAAACGCCCTAGTAATTTACATTTTTCATCGCCATAAGTAATTCCATTTGTAAATGAAATTTCGTAAGCGGATAAACTATGTTCCTTTAGCCACATTGGCATTTGTTCACTTTTTTTAAAATTTTCTGTAAACTGCTCGCAAAAGCCGGCTGGTCCAAAATTAATCATTACTCTCTTCCTCCCATAAATTTACTTCTAACTTAAGCATGTGGTGATAATCAATTTCCGCAATTCCTATAATTTTTTCATTATATACACACAAGACTTTACCTTGGTTAAAATCAACTGAAATAATTTGACCATTTATTAATTTATTTTTTTGGCTCTGATCAAGTTCTATTTTAGGCAAATTTACTACTTCGTCCACCTTAATTAATTTACCTTTACCATTCTGTAAGTCTTCTAAAGTTGTAGCATTAGGTAAGTTAAAACCTCCGCTATCTGTACGGATAATACACACTGTAGTAGCAAAAGTACCAATTTCTTTTGCTATATCTAATATCAAAGATCTAACATATGTACCTGCTGAACAATGAATATTAAAGCTAAATAAATTTTTATCTAATTGCTTACATATTAGGTTATAGATATTAACTTCGCGTGGGGGTAAGTCTATCGTTTTACCCTCTCTTGCAAGGTCATAAGCTCTTTGACCATTTATATTTATTGCAGAATAAATAGGCGGATATTGCGTAATTTTACCACAAAATTTACTTAAAACTTTATCAATTTGCGTTTTTTTAACATCCACAAATTGTCTGTTTATTACTACACCTTCGCTATCTAATGTGTCTGTAAGTACACCAAATAAACCTATTGCAAAATATGTTTTATCTTTATTTAAAAACCAATCAAATAATTTAGTTGCTTTGCCTACCGCAACAGGAAGTACACCTGATGCAGCTGTATCTAGTGTACCCAAATGCCCGCACTTTTGACTAGTAATCTTTTTTACTTTTGCCACTGCCTGAGCACTACTTAGTCCCGTTGGTTTAATTATATTATAAAAACCTACCACTTTAATTCCTCTTTAGCTGCTTGCAAAAGATTTTGCTTAGCGTTTTGCAAAGTATCAAAAATTTTGCATCCCGAAGCATTAAAATGACCTCCACCGCCAAATACTTCTGCTATATTTCTAGCACTAAGTTCGCCCTTAGTACGAACTGATACAAAATAGCAATTATCTTGCGAAATGTCTTGACTTATACATATCGCAATACCTATACTCTTTACACTTAAAAGTATATCTGTTAATCCGTGGGTATCATCTATAGTTGCATTTGCAGATTTAAAATTCTCCGTTGTTATTACTATTATACCAATTTTATTATCACAAAAAAACTCAGCATTATTATACGCAATTTTATTTATACAAAATTCAGGATAGGTTTTACTGCTAAAAATTGGTCGACAAACAGTATCTAAACTTTCACCATAAATTTTTAATAATCTTGATGCTACAAAAAGTGTATTTGCTGTAGTGTTACTATAGCTAAGTTTGCCTGTATCTGTATAAATGCCCGTCAACATTAATCTTGCCATTACACTATTAATTTTTATATTCATTGCACCAAAAAAATCGTACAGTAATTCGCAAGTGGCAGCATACTTTTCGTTTACATAGTTTATTTTGCAATATCTTGTATTAGTGCCATGATGATCTAATTGAACGCTTATTGCCCTGTGCTTCATAATTTTATATTTATACTTACCAAGTCTGTCTATATCTGCGTTATCTAAGCATACATAAAGGTCGTATGTTTTGCAAGTTGGGTTATTAACTTTATCAAAGTACGGCAAGGTTACCATTTGTTCGCTGAACCCAGAATCAATATAAACATCAGCATTTTTACCAATACTTTCTAACCCTAATTTAAAAGCCAAAGAAGAACAGACTGCGTCGCAGTCTGTTTTTATATGAGATAGTATTGCTATGTTTTTTGCGTTATCTATTGCAGCAATTACTCTATTCATTATAATCTCCTTTTATACTTTCAAAAAGCTCGTCCATATGCTTACCATATTCGTAAGATGTGTCTTGCACAAATTTTATATCTGGAATAGTTCTTAGCTTTATTGTTTTGGCAAGTTCTTTTTTTATAAATCCTTTGCTATCGTTTAAAACTTTTATAGCTTCATTTGTATTTCCCCCAAGCACACTTACAAAAATTGTACTTAAAATTAAATCTGGGGTTGTATCTACTTTTAGAACAGTTATAAGCGTTCCATTTAGCTTAGGATGCTGAACTTTATTGTCAATTATAGCTGCCACTGCTTTTTGAATCTCGGAGTCTATACGACTCATCCTTAAATTTGGCATAAGATGCCTCCTAGTTTATTCTTTGCATTGTATAGGTTTCGATAATATCGCCTTCTAATAAATCTACAAAATCCTTAAACGTTATACCACATTCAAACCCAGATCTAACTTCTGATGCCTGATCTTTTTCGCGTTGAAGCGTATTAACTTCGCCTTCGTATATAAGTTTATCTTTACGAGTAATACGTACTTTGCTATCTCTGGTAACTTTGCCATCAAGAACGTAACTACCGGCAATTGCACCAACTTTGCTTGCCTTAAAGATAGCACGAACTTCTGCATGACCTAAGATAACTTCTTTATATTTTGGTGTAAGCATTTTATTTATCTGCTTAGTTACATAGTCTAAAACTTCGTAAATTATTTTGGAATGATGTATTTCGATATGTTGCTTATCGGCCAATATTTTTGCATTAAATTCTGGTTTAACATTAAATGCAATAATTATTGCTTTTGCAGCTTCGGCTAAACTAACGTCGTTTTCGGTAATATTACCAACTCCACCATGAATACATCGCACTTTAACTTCCTCGTTTTGGAGTGCAGATAAAGATTGTTTTAATGCTTCCACCGAACCCTGAACGTCACCTTTTACAATAACATTATAGTCTTTAAAATTGCTATCTGCAATTTTGCTTAATAGTCCATCAACAGAAAGGTCTGCACCTTTGATCATACTGGATCTTGCAAGTTCTTGACGCTCTAAAGCTAGATTTTTACTCATTTTTTCGTCTACGCTATATAGCATATCGCCAGCATTTGGCACACCAGAAAGTCCGATAATTGCAACTGGTGTGCTTGGCCCTGCAGATTTAACACGCACACCCTTGTCGTTAGTCATTGCCCTAATTTTACCTGTTACCATACCAATTACAACATAGTCACCAACATGAAGTGTACCATTTTGAACAAGAACAGTAGCTACCGAGCCAAGTCCTTTGTCTAGCCTAGCCTCGATAATGCAACCAGTGGCCATATTATTTGGATTGGCCTTTAAATTTTGATATTCGGCAACAAATAATACCATCTCTAAAAGTTTATCTATATTAGTGCCATTTTTTGCAGAAATAGGAACAATTATTGCGTCGCCACCCCATTCTTCTGGCATAACGCCGTTTTCGGCAAGTTGTTGTTTAATTTTTTCGATATTTGCATTTTCTTTATCTATTTTGTTAATTGCAACAATCATAGGTATTCCAGCATCTTTAATATGCTTTATGCTCTCTTTTGTTTGAGGCATAACACCATCGTCAGCTGCAACTACTAGTATTGCAACATCAGTAAGTTTAGCACCGCGTTCACGCATTGCAGTAAACGCTTCGTGTCCCGGAGTATCTATAAAAGTTACTACCTTGTCGTTAACGTTGATTGTATATGCACCAATATGCTGTGTAATGCCACCAGCTTCGCCTGTTGCTACATGAGTTTTTCTAATGTTATCTAGTAGCGAAGTTTTACCATGGTCTACATGACCCATAACGGTTACCACTGGCGGACGAGTGATAGTATCATCCTCTTTGTTGTTAGCTTTAACCATTTCGGCAATTTTTTCTTCGTAGGTTTTTTCTACCTTTTTTTCAAGCGTAACACCAAATTCTCCAGCAATAAGTTCTGCAGATGCATAATCAATATTACTATTTATATTAACCATCATGCCAAGTAATAAAAATTTGCTTATAAGTTGAGTTACAGGTTTGCCTATTTTTTCTGCCAGTAGTTTTACAGTTAGATTATCTGTAGTAATTACAGCATGAGTAATTACAGGTGCTACTATTTGCTCTTTTACTTGTTTTACTTTTTGGCGTTTTTTACTACCCATACGTGTGCTTTCACCATCGTCCTCTAACGATTCGTCTGCAACATAACCACGCATAACAAGTGCTTTTTTGTTCATAGCACGCTTATCATCAGCAGATTTGTCAAAGGTTTTCTTTTTATTAACATGCTGAGTATTTTTAGTAAGCGTCGATGCATCAAAAGTTTCAGTCGGCTTTGCAAGCCTTGGAGTTACTGGCTTATTTTGTGATTGCGTATTATTGCTTTGAGGTTTATACGCCTGACCTCTGTTAAATGGTCTATTATTTTGATCTTGTTGTTTATTATTATCAAACTTACGAACTTTGGTTTCGGCTACGGGTTGTTTTATAACTTGTGGCTCTGGTTTTTTTGCACTAACAGATACAGGTGGTTTTGCCAACTGTGTTTCCTTATTATTTATAAGAGCACTAAACTGGTCTAACTTAAGTTTTAATCGTTTTAAATTAGAGCTTAGTGACGAAATCTCTCCTAGCCGTATGTTATCTTGTACCGCTTTTATATTTGATAATTCTAATTTTGGTGTAGCCAAATATTTTACCCCCAATTGTTATATACTAGCCAAGCATTTTTTTATTGCTTCAGCTAAATTTTTATCAGTTATTAAAAATGCTTTAAATTGCAAATTTAGCTGATCATAGCTGTTTTTATCTAAAATTACAGTATTGTTATGTTTATTTTGCAGTTTTTTGATCGAATTTTCTGCAAGCTCGCAACTCGCAACTACCAGATAATCCTTAGTTATTTTTAAAATATTATCAGTACCAAATACTATTTGTTTACTTTTAATAGCAAAACCAATATACGATTTAATTTTTGTCATCTAATATTTCCTTGTAGGTGGCATCTGATACATTTGTTTTAAATGTACGGTTTAAAGCTTTGGTTTTTTGTAATTTTGTTAAGCAGTCTACATTGTTACAGATATACGCACCTCTACCGTTTAATTTACCAGTTTTATCTAAAACTATGCCATCTAAAGTTTTAACTATACGAATAAAATCTTTTTTATCGCCTTTGGTTCTGCAAACTATACATGTACGTTGCGGAATATTTTTCATTCTTTACCTTCCTAGCTAATTAATCTAAGTTTATATCGCCAAATAGGTCGCCAATATCGTCCAAGTTGGTAGTTGTAACAGTGGCAGATGCGTTTGCTTTGCTTTCGCTTTTGACATCTATCTTCCAGCCAGTAAGCTTAGCTGCTAGTTTTACATTAATACCATTTTTACCAATAGCAAGAGACAACTTATCGTCTGGTACAATAACCATTGCCTTTTTTGCTGCTTCGTCGATTTCTACACTAATTACTTTTGCAGGAGAAAGTGCACGTGCAATATACTCAAAGATGTCTTCGGTATAAATAACGATATCAATTTTTTCTCCATTTAAACTGCTAACAATGCTATTTACTCTTACGCCCTTCTGTCCAACGCAAGCACCAAGTGCATCTACATTTTCGTCTTTACTATAAATAGCTATTTTTGTACGCTTTCCGGCATCCCTAGAAACACTTTTTATTTCGATTATTCCGGCTTGTATTTCTGGAACTTCTAGTTCAAATAATTTTTTTACAAAGTTAGGATGAGCTCTTGATACCAATGCCTGAACACCATGAGCTGTTTCACGTAATTTTTTTATGTAAACGCGAGTGCGATCGTTAATGTTATAGCTTTCGCCAGGTACTTGGTCTTGTGGAAGTAGCACACCTTCGATAGTAGTACCAGCAAGTTCAATATATATAATGTCGCTTTCGGTTCTGCGGATGATACCAGTTGTTAATGTATCTACTTTACCCTCTAGTTCGCCATAAGCCAAACTTCGCTCTTCTTCCCTAAGTTTTTGAGTAATAACTTGTTTTGCAGCACCAGCAGCAATACGACCAAAATCTTTTGGTGAAAATTCTTCGGACAATTGATCTCCTAATTTTGCAGTCTTTTTTATAAGTTTAGCATCTTGTAGTGATATTTGATTTTCGGGATCTTCTACCTCTTCTACAATATCACGATACGCAAAAATACGAATTGTATTTTTTTCTGGGTTTAGTTTAACCTCTATTTTTCTGCCTTGCTCGTAATTTTTTTTGTACGCACTAGTTAAAGCATTGGTTAATGCCTCTAAAAAATACTCCTTTTTAATACCTTTCTCTGCTTCTAAATCCTCTAATGCCTGAAAAAAGTCCTTATTAATCATTTTATTTTTTATCCTCCTAAAACTCTATATGTTTGCAAATTTTTGCAATACTTGATATTGGTAATGTAATTTCTTTTTTATCTTTTACTACAATATTTTGTTCGTTATAGCTTAAAAGTGTAGCTGTTAAGGTTTTTTTATTATCTACTTTAGAATATAAGCTAATATCTACCAATTCGCCTATATTTTTTTTGTAGTCCCGCTCGCCTCTAAACGACCAATCCAGACCGCACGACGATACATTTAAAATATAACTTTGATTACCAGTTGGATCTAGGTTATCTAGTGGATCGTCTATAGCTTTATGCACTTTTTCGCAATCGTCTAAAGTTATTGGCACATTGCCATCTATATAGACAGTTAAGTTGTAGCCCGTCTGTTTTTTTTCGTAATCTATGTCTACAAGTTCGTAGCCAAGATCTTCTATAATTGGCCGCAAGCATTGTTTACATTTTTGCGATACAGAATTTGATTTATTCATGTTTTCTCCTACTATTATTGGCAAAAATTACGAGCAACCTTTCGGTTGCTCGTACAATTCTAGCTTAACTATATTTAGTATACACTAATTATTGACATATTTCAAGTATTTTATAGCACTTTAACAAAATAAATACAATAATTTAATAATTAAACTTTAATTAATGCTGACTTTTGATAATACTGCAAATGTTTTAACAATCTACCTAATCACAAAAATTTTATCATATACATTCTAACAGATTTTGTATTAATTACTAAACGGCAAGTTTATATATAATAATTGTGCTAAATAAGTATTTGTAATGCGATTACTTAATTGTTAGTCAAAATTGTAAATGCTTTACTTTAAAACGCAGTAATATATAAAATTGTGACATTAATTAATTTGGTCGGCAAGTTTAATAAGCACTTCCGCCGTGGCAATTGTATCGTAAATAGCACTATGTGCGTTATCTAAAGTTACACCTAAATATTTACAGACATCTTTTAGTTTATAATGCTTTAAACCCTTTATAGATTGTCTGGCTAAATCTAGTACATCAAATGTTTTGGCAGTAAAGTTGTAACGACTCTCTTTACCTTGTTTTATTAAAAAACTGTAGTCAAAGTTGACATTGTAACCAACAAGGATACATCCACGAGTAAATTTATAAAAATCTTGAAGCACCTTTTCTGCAGTAGGCGAATCTACAACATCTTCATCAAAAATTCCGTGAACTCGGCTACTGTCTTCTGGAATATGCATCTCGGGATTAACAAGTGATCTAAACTTTTGACAGATTATGCCGTTTATTACTTTTACAGCACCTATTTCTACTATTTTATCGCCATTGTAAGGATTTAAACCAGTGGTTTCGAAGTCGAACACAACAAGCTCGTTATCTTTTAAAAACGGTGCTATTTTTGGTGTGTCAAACATACTAAATAATCCTACCTGATTTGTATAAACAACATCTTCTGGGCTAACAAACTCGTAATAATCTTTTTCGCTTTTATAATCAATTTCCTCTTCCCAGATTTTAGGAAGTGTACAAGTGGAAATGTTTGTAATTTTTAAATTAACCCCGTTGTACATGTCTTCTTTTACTTCGCCCATTACAATAACAGGTTGACTATCTACCAAAGTCTTAAATTTATTGGCATCTTCCGCTTTTGGAAAGTATGTACATAAAATTTCGTCGGTAAAGTCGGTCAATTTAAATTTAAAATATTGTCGTTGACCTGCTTCTTTACGTTCTGCAAGAGGAATATTTGGATTTTTAAAATAATTAATAACCTGCTCTGCATCTTCGCCTTGTTTTACTTTTGGTTTTGTAAACTTTTCCTGAATATTAGAAATATGTCCACAAATTACTATAACATTATTACAAATTTTGCTATCTCGAATATAAGTGGCATCGTTAGATATTTCTGTACCTACAACAACATTCTTATCTGTAACTTTTATAAATTTTTTGGCATCTATAATTACAGCATCTTCTTCTTTATAAGTAAAATCAATCATGTTAGGTTTATACAAAATATTAATTTTAAACTCACATTCGAATCTATTTTTTAAAGCCAAAGCAAGCACTTGAGATAATTTTTTACTTTTTACATAATCTTGTTGTTCTTCTGCAACTAATAGACAAATAACCGAAATATCACTTATATCTATTTTATCTATTATGTATGCAATAGACGGACACGAATTTAAAATAAAGTCTACTATAAACTGCCTTATACTATCTTCGGTTACAAAGTTTTTTATATACTTTACATTATAACCAAAGCCTTCTGGCAAAAATTCGGTTATTGCTTTACCACAAAGATCTTTAACTTCGGCAGTTAAAATCGTTCCATCATTATAATAAAACTCTAAAAAACAAATGCCAGCGTTACTATCTAGTACCGCTGACTTGCAATCAAAACCATATTTATTGTTTGTAATTAAATTTAATTTTTCTTGTAGTTCCATAAATGAGCTTCTTTTTGTATAAATTTTATTTGTTAAAAAACTGCAAATTTTATTAGTAATAAAGTCATTTTTATGCAAAAATAGAAAATTTACTAAATTTTAATGTTTTATATTATAAAATGATAAATATCCAAAAATACAACCAATGCTAATAATGCAAATAACCCAATAGTATGAATCATACCTTCTACTTTACGATTAACTGGTTTTTTTGTGACTGCTTCCCACAACACAAAGAGCATCCTTGCACCATCAAGTGCCGGTATTGGCAATATATTAAATAGTGCTAAGTTAAACGACAGCATCGGAAATAAATATAAAATAATTAATGGGTTTATAGCTGAAACTTCTGCAATTGTGGATATGGTTGTAATTGTTCCGCCCATATCGCTAATTTTTGTAGCACCAGTAAAGAGTCCTCCTAGAGCTCCTAACATTACTCCGCAAATATAAAATGCAAACGGCCAAGCTTTTAAAAGAGCTTCAAAAAATCCGTAGTGCTCTACTTGCTGATAATAAACAATGCCTAAACTTAGTCCTGCCCCACCATAAGCTAAAACGCCATCCTTTTTCATATCTGAAAGAGTATACTCTTTATATTCGTCCTCGCCAGAAGCATTTTTTATAAGTCTATAAAAAGTTATTGCTTCACCTGCTGGCATAGTAATGCTAGGCAGCATATTCTCGCCTTCGCCGTCTACTTCTGCATTAATTACTTGTTGTTTAAAATCATCCAGTTTTACAGCAATAAAAGTACTACCATCTTTAATATATAAATTATCTACTATTTTAGTAGCATCAGAAACATAAAAATAACCTTTGTCGGTAGATTTTTTTTCGATGATTAAATCAAAAACTTCTTCGCCTCGCTCAACTTTTAATGTTAAAGTTGTTGCGCATGCATTTTTAGAAAGTAAATCGCTAATGGTTCTGTAAGCCTCTACAGTTTTGCCATTTACAGCAATTATTTTATCGCCTAATTCCAAATTATAGTTATTTGTAACTTGCATTTTTGTATCGTTTCGAACTGCTGAAACTACAGGAACAGCATAACCTGCAACACTAAGGTAAATTGCACTAGTAATAATGCCAAATATAAAATTAAAAAATACACCACTAAATAAAACAATTAATCTTTGCCATGCAGGACGCGAATTAAAGGCATCTATTTGAGGGTTGTCTTGATCTTCGCCTTCGAATGCACAATACCCCCCTAGCGGTAAAACACGTACCGAAAAAACTTCCCCATTTTTTTTGGTCTTTTTATAGATTGCCTTACCAAATCCTATAGAAAATTCGTTAATTTTAAACTTGAAAATTTTACCAGCAATATAATGTCCAAACTCGTGGACGGTTATTAATATCATTAGTATTAAAAGTGCTAAAAATATATATAAAATTTTAGATAACATAATATTCCTTTATTTTTAAAACATTTTACAAATGGATTTATTTTTAATAAGCTAAAACCCTAGAATAAGTAAATAAAAGATCCATTCGACTTGCTACTCGCTCGCTCAGGACGACAGATAAGAATCGGTAACCATCGCCTATAATTATAACTAATAATGTAAATTATTAACAAACGCCTTACATTTTTATAACTTAATACGCCTTGCACTGAAAATTTGATAAAGCACAAGGCTTGCTCGCAGCTTTTAGATACGACTTTACTTACCGTAAATGAGAGTTAAAGATACAATTGACGCAGTATTTTACTCTTTAAGGTTTAGAATTTGATGTTAAACTAAAATGCGAAGCCGATATAAACAAGGAGTTTACTTATGCGTAAATGTCTTGTTTGTAAAAGCTAGCATTTGAAGCATAATACAAATTGTAGACCTTAAAGTGCAAGGAATAGTAGAAACATGCACGCTACTATAACCCCGCAAAATATCTCACCATCTATACGGTCTAGTATACCACCATGACCGGGTAAAATATTGCTAAAGTCCTTTAATCCAGCTTTGCGTTTTACGGTGCTTGCAACTAAGTCGCCAATTTGAGTAGCAATGCTGCCTACTAAACCAGATAATGTAAATAATGTTAAACTTGTTGCGGTAGTAAGCGTGGATGTAAGCCCACAAGGTAAGTAATTTAGATGATAAAATAATACCCAACAAACAATTCCTGCAGCAAAGCCTCCAACTACCCCAAAAATTGCACCGATTACTGATTTGTTTGGCGAAATTTCGGGAGCAAGTTTAGCTTTGTTTTTACCAAACATCATGCCAAACGCATAAGCAAAGGTGTCGGTAAGCATGCTTACAGCAAACATCATAACAAGTGCTACATAACCTAAATTATGCCCAAAGTGGTTAAGCATAAACATAAAGCTTATTACACTTAGAGGATATATTACCGCCCACATAGTATTTTTGGTTGTTATAAGCAACTCTTGTGACTGGGGTTGAGGTATACCCGCTTTGCGTTTAACTGCGTATACAATAAGTTCTATGCTAACAGCTGCTAAAAATATTACAATAACAGACAAAATTTGAATTATTAAACTAATTAGCAAATTATCTATAAATATAAAACCAGCAGCAACAGGAATACTATAAAAGACAACTAATCTTTCGAAAATAGGTTTGCCTTGACGCTTATATGCCCTAATAATTTCGAAGCTAGAAATAATCATTAATAATAATACAAAGGCATCAAAAAATGCAGTATGAACTTCCCGTAGTGCAATAAACCCAGCAACTACTGCTACTATAAAAATACTAGTTAGTGATCTTTTTAACATAATTAAAATCCCTTATAAAATGTAAGTTTGCTTTTACAAACTTAGTTTAAAACTACCAGCAATAAGCTCGGCTTTTGGTTTGTTTAGTTTTGCACTTACGACAAGAATTACGCTACCATCCATTGGTTTAACAAAATTTCGCTGTATCGTAATATTATTATACCCATTTTGTTTAAGAATGTCAGTTGCTTGTTCTTGAGTTTTACCAACCAAACTCTTTAAAAGTAGTTCTTCCATTATATTTGCATAATGTCCTTTTCTTTTTCGTCCATAAGTGCATCTACCTTGGCGGTATATTTGTCTAAAACTTTTTGAACTTCTTTTTCTTCGCCAGCTACTTCGTCCTCGCTAAGACCATTGTTCTTTAATTTACGAATTGCATCTATTGCATCACGGCGAGCATTACGACAAGCAACTTTTGCATCTTCGGCAAGTTTTTTTGTAGATTTTACAAGTTCTCTTCTTCTGTCCTCGGTAAGTTGAGGGAAAGTAAGTCGTATTACTCTGCCGTCGTCCGATGGAGTTATTCCTATATCCGACGCCATAATTTCTTTGCTTATAGCCTTTACCATAGACACATCCCATGGGCTGATTACAAGCATACGTCCCTCTTGTACGCTTACATTTGCCATGTGCATAATAGATGTTGGTGTGCCGTAGTAGTCTACCAAAATTTTGTCTAAAATGTGCGGATTGGCTCTGCCTGCTCTTATGTTATTAAACTCGGTTTTTAAGTGAGCAATAACTTTATCTAAACTGTCCTCTAATTCTAAATAAATAGTGTCTAAAATTTCGTTTTCCATAAAAATCTCCTAGATTAATATAATCTTATTACATTTTACTAAAAAAAAATCTATTAGGCAAATATTTTAACCTAATAGATTATATTTATATATAGTTAAATATATAAGTAAGTATATCTTGATATTTTCATGTACTTGTCTAGACTGTTAATCTTCAAACCATGAGTGTGCCTGTATGCTGCTGTGTGTTTGCATATGGAAGATATGGATTGTGATAGCTTGGCCTACAAACATAGTATGTACTTATAAATTTTATAACAAACTACTTCAGAATC
>CAMRVD010000021.1 GCA_947054085.1 uncultured Clostridia bacterium
CCTTCTATAGTTGGGTTAGGACGATGTTCTTCTCCGTCATAAATATAAGTTTGATTACCTGAAGTTTGGAATACTACCCTTATTTGAACTTTATTAACTCTAATTGTAATATTAGTTTTAACATTCGTATCAAAAGCATAGTTACCTGAAGCAGAACCACCAAGAGCAATTATTAAATTATAATCTCCTGCATTAGTTTGAGTAAATACTCTAACTGGATCATTTTCTCCCCATTTATAAGTAGGGTAAACTCTATCAAGGTCGTTAGTAATAATATTGCCTCTTAAGCCTACTGTTAAGTTTTGTGGCTCGCTAGTATAGTAATAGGTCATATCACTTGGAGTATCAAGAGTAAGTAAAACTGGGTCTATAATCCATTGTTTATTAAGGTCTGCATCTGTATTACCTACTTCATCTGGGGTAGAACCTTTTAATGAGTAGTTAGAAGCGTTAACGCCATATAACCCTGAAACCTGACAAATGTAAGTTCCTGCACCATTTAATATGCTTGTAGCAGTATTACCATTATTGGTAACTAAATAGTAAGCAAAAGATAAACTAACATCTTCCTTAACACCATTAATTGTAACGATGTTTGCAATACTTGGGGTTAAATATGCTTCTTGTCCATTATATAAGTGATGTAATATTTCACTACCTAAAGTTGTACCATCTGCAAAGCCTGTTAATGTCCACTTAATTTCCACAATCTGAGGTAGAATTTGCCAATCAAAAACGGCTTCTTCTAAATTGTATGTATAGTTAGAATTGTTTAATCTTGCTACTCTTGCAGTATAATTTCCAACTAATGTTTTTTGGTTATTATCATAACCATTGTCGTTTTGAGTAAATGGAACATTAACTACATCTCCGCTTATTACTCCTACTGGGTTTGCGGTTACTGATTTTGGAGTGCCGTCATAATGGAAAGCACCATCTCCGTTATTATAGTTCCAAGTAAATGTAATGTTCTTTTGATAAATTGTCCAACTTCGTGTTAATGCTGGTGCCCCATAATTTGATAGGCTGTAATTATATCTTTTATCCCCTGCAAGACCAGTAACAACTACAGTATATACACCTGCTTCTTTTGAATTATTTTGATAGTCGGTTAGTTCTCTTGCCTCTGTTGAGCCTGGTGCGGTAAAAGTAACTGAATACTCAAACTCTACTTTTTCGCCCATTACAAAACCATCGGTTGCTATTAGGTAATAATATTTATTTGAAATTTTATCGTATGTCCAAGTATCTACACCAGTAGAATTAGTTTGCCATGCAATTTCTAAGTTTCGTGGAGTTATAGTCCAATCCCAAGTAACATTTTGACTGTTTTCAACATCATAGTTTGCTCCTTGTGGGCTTGTAAAGTTAACCCTTGCAGTGTAATATTCTCCTGGCATATTTGCGTCTGTTTTAGTGCAACCATCTGCTACTGCAATGGTAGAAGTTGATTGGTCTGTTGTTGCAATACCTTTAACTGCAGGTGTTGGACATTGTGGTAAACCATTATAAACAAAAGTATTTGTGTTCCAACTAAATATTAATGTTCTCTTAGTAACCTGCCAATATTTAACAACATTTGCACCTTCCAGTGTGTAATAAGAACTTTCATCTCCTGAACCTACACTAGCAACACATTTATAATATCCTGCATTTACACAGGCACTTGAACTTGTGAGTGGTGACCAAATATCTGGGTTTGTATCATTATCTACGCTAGTCCAATCATTCCAGTCATCAATATTTTTTGCATAATAATAAGTAAATGTTAAGTTTAAGGTTGTGCCAGCAATTAGGTTTGATGGAGTACCTGTAAAGTAAATAGCGTTAGCCCCTCCTGTGCCTAAATAACTTGCGTGGTCACTTGTAATTGTGCCACCAATATCACTTGATATGTTTGTTCCAACCCAATTTAAGTTTGCCCTTCTAGGTAAAATTTCCCATTTGTTTGTGCTTGTAGATTCGTCTACTGTATAGTTAGAGTTATTTACCTGTGTTGCCTTTGCTAGATATTTACCAACATAAATTTCACTATTAGTGTATTGTTTAGAGGTAAATTCATCGCTATCTCCTAAAATTATATCATTTGAATAACCAACAACATTAACAATGTCCTTAGGGTCTTGTAAATTTGTTACACTAGCAGTAACTGTTACTGGAGAACCTGTAAAAGTATTATCAAAATCAGGAGAAGAATTGGACCATTCCAGCACAACGGCTCTCTTATCAATTCTCCAAGTGGTTTTCCATTCAAATGAACTTGTTATTTTATTTGTAAATATATAATTACCATTTTTATTTAATGTTACAACTGCGGAATAATTTCCTGCATTTATTGCACTATTGCCTGTTACTGTATACTGAGAACCATAAGCAAGATAATCTTCATCGCTAGTAGCATTAAATACATTTCTTACTAAAATAGTTGCAGTTTGATTTAAACCATTATAAATAAACGCATTGTTAGAACCATTATAATCTACTACAAATAAATTAGTGTGGATAGTTAAGTCTATTTCAGCAGGGGTAATTTCCCAATTTTTTTCAGGTTCGGTAGCATTAATTAATGTATAGTTTGCACTACCTGTGCCTGTAAGAGCAATAATCTTTGCTTGATATGAACCTGCATTAATGCTGTTAGCATTCATAAATGAGATGAAATCTTCTAAGTTTAATCCGTCAGCATTATACTCAACAGTTCTATTAACAGGAGTTGCCCCACCAAGAGATAGTTGAACATAGAAAGTAACTTCATCTCTAGTGCTTATATTATCTACACCAAAAACAAAGTATTGTGCTCTTGGAGTGCTAGTTAGGGAATCGTAAACAATTTTATCGTTATTCCAAACTGCACCTTCAGGTTGCACACTATTCCAACTAAAGATAAGAGGTAATGGAGTGATATCCCATGTGAAATTAACATCTTCATCAACAATATAGTAATTTCCGCTATATTCGCCAGAAACTGTTGCTGTTGCGATGTATGAACCAACATTAATCAAATTGCTGTTATTATAAATTGTTCCTAGTGTATCACGATAAGACACATCTATTGATATTCCACCATTTTCGCCTGGCATAAGTCCTGTAAAGCCACTTACTGAATAGAATTTTGCAGTGCCATCATAAACGGCAGTGCGATTATCCATTGTAAGTTCACTTGAAGAACCCACCCAAGACAAACTAAGTGGTGCTTTGCTAATTTCCCAACTTCTATACGTATTACTGTTGTTTTCATTAAAAGTATAGTTAGGGTTACCAAGTCCTGATACTTTTGCTCGGTAAGAACCAACATTAGTTGCTGAATTTCTGTAACTATTGGTTGCATCAAATTTATCAGTAGAATAAGTTATTTCAAATATATCATTATTAACAATATCATCAGGGTTAACTTCTGCTGAAATAAATTTTTCTTCACCATTATAAATAAATGGTTTTGAATAATCCCAAACAAAGGTTACTTCCTTAGGGGTAATTGTCCAACTTATAGTAACACTTTCGTTACCTACAAGTTCATAACAAGAAGCATCGCCACCTGTTAGACCAAAATCAAAATCTATTGTTGCAAAATAGTTGCCTGCATTAATATAACTTGGGTCTGCTCCGCTTTCCTTAGTTTTAAAGTTAACATCGGTATATCCATCAACAAGATTATTAATTTTTGGTTGTAATTGGAAAGACCTGCCGTCATAACTAGCGGACCTTTCTTCATCTGTGCTATCGGCATTTAAAACTTTATCAAGTTTAATTCCGTTATCATAAATTTCCCAAACAAAGTTTAATCTTCTAGGTATAATATACCAGTTTCTACTTAAATTTTCTTCACTTAATTCGTAATTAGAATTTAATGTTCCTACAATAATTTTACATTCATAAGGAATATAATTGCCTGCTTCATCTTTTGGATTAACAGTTGTAGCGGTGTTGCCTTCAACTGTAATACCCAAAACATCGCCTGAATAAGCACCACTTATTATAGGGTTGTAAGATTGTCTTTGTCCGTTCCAATCAAGGCTGGTATTATTATCCCAGTTAATAACTAAAGTTGCTTTTGAAATAGTCCATCTAAATTCTTCACTACCTGCATAAATAGAATAGTTATAATCGTAAGCATCTCTCAAAATTGTGGAGGCAATATATTCTCCTGCAAAACTTTCATAATAATTTCTTGAATATTCAAATGCTCCATTTGGCAAGGTAATTATTAAGTTTGTTCCTTTAGCCTTTGCTTTTACTATACCTGCTCTATGGAATGTTTTATCGTAAACAATGCTATCGGATTCTACATTATCTATACCCCAAACAAGTTCTAATGTTTGCTTTTCAACCACCACATCAATATCATATCTAGCGGTAGTTAAAGAATGATAGTTACTTGCATGAGTGAAGTAATTTCCATTAGGGTCATAGTTATGCTCGCCCTTAATTTGTTTTACATAATTACCATTTTCATCTAAAACATAGTAATTGCCTGCTTCAAAGTCTTTAATATTTACATCGCTTGGTTCTACAGCAAGATAACTTACAATTTCTACTCTAACATTATAAGTACCTGCATCAGTTAAAGTTACAAATGTAATTTGACCATCTTCACTTACAAAACTTAAACGATTGTTTGCGTTAACTGTAAATAATGTTTCTTCATTAATCTCTACGCCTGCATTTGTTATGCCTGTTACTATTATTCTTAATGTAAGGTCACTTATAACAGCAACATCTTTACTTGTTTTTAAACCAGCGGTTATTCTGTAGCCTTTATCGGAATATGTTTTCATTACAGTAAATGGTGGGTCTTGTGTGTTTAGTTCATCATGATAGATAAGTTCATCTTCAATATTCCACCTATCAATAAATGCTTGAATTTCTGTAATGCTCCATAACAACTCTAAACCATCACTCGATAATGTGTAGTTAGGGTTATGAACACTAACAAGCACACTGGAATATTTTCCAATAACTTCGTAACCAATGTTAGAAGTATCTATTTGAGTTGTGCCATTTTCGCTATCAACAAAACCAAGATTATAGTTGTAGAAAACAACAACAGGTTCTTCCCCTAGTTTTTTGAACTCTAACTTAATAGTTATATCATCGCCTTTTGCGATATTATCAAAAGTTGGCACAAGGGCATGTTTAATGCCATCTTCTTGTTCATAATCGTTTACATATTTACTATTTGTAAGTGCATCATACCAACCAGAAATATTAAGTGGTAGTGGAACAATTTTCCAACCAAGTAATGTATTTTTTAAAATATAGTTAGCATTATCAATACTAATTTCCATTGTATAATGAGTATTATCTAAATTAACTAATTTTTCTATAGCACCATCACTATCTGCACTCAATTTTAATACATTAATGTCATCAGTAAAGCCGAATTCTCCGTCTATCAAAACCAAGTTGGTTTCGGCATCTTCTGCTTCTATTCCAGTTGTAAATCTTGCATCTATATTATTTCCCGTATAAACAAATTCTTGAACAGCAAGACCAACTTCTATAATAATTGGATTGATTATAATTTGTGTAAATTCGCTTGTTGCTTCTCTTTGGGTCATTCCTCCACGAACGGTTACCCTAACTTTATATTGACCACTTTCGTTAACTTGAGTAATTCTTAATGTTTCGTTATTGCCATTATTTAATATCTGATTATTACCATAATACCATTGATATGAATATGTAAAGTCATCATCATTTCTATTTGAAATATCTGCTCTTAAGATAACTTCTGTCCCATAAGTATAGGTATTATCTTCATTTCCGTTATCCACAACAACAGTAATTATAGGGTCGGCAACAACCCAAACAATGTATAAGTTACTATTTAAAGGATTATTATCGTTATCTAATATTTGATAATAAACTTGAGTAGACAAATTAACTCCGTTTAATGATGCACCATTATCACTTACATAGCAATACATACCAACATCATAACCTTCTTTGGTTACTGTTACTTCGCCATCTTTTGTTACTATAACATTTCCCTTTAAATAATCGCCATATGTTTTGCCATATTCAACATTTATAATATAACTTGTATCGCTAACACCTGTATCGGTAATATACTCGTAATAAACATTAAGTTCAAATGTTGTTGATAACTGAATTGTATCATGTCCGCCATGAGTTGTAATTTCTGCAAGGCCAAAGTTTGTTACACCATTTAAAGTGTAATTTTGTAGTGTTTCATCATAAAAGTCAATTTTATCTACAACAACTTTACCTATGCTTGCTGTAAACCCTATTCCAATTTTTATGTTTGCATCTGAACTAAATGTACGCTTTTGAATTATTTGGTCTTCATTAAGTAAGAATATTTCTCCGCCTATAGAAAGTGCTGGTTTTGAAGTTCCATAAGAATTATCAAAGGTTAATACATTATTAGTAATTTCTGTTGTGGCTTTTCTTCTGTTATTAAGATAAAAAGCATCTCCTCTAACAGCAGTATTACCTTTAATTTCTCCACCACGCATTATTATTGTAGCATCGGTAGTTTCGCAAGTAGTGTAAATTGTGCCTAAATTATTAGCATTATTGGAATTTATATTTATAACACTCCAGTTGCCATTTTCTTCGTTTTGAATTGGGGCTAATTCTAAAATACCACCTTCTTGATATATAACACTACCATTGTTTTTTGACCTATTATTGCTTGCTGTTAAACCATGAATTAAAACTTCGCTATTACTAGAAATATATATTACTCCACCATTACCAGCAAGGTTACTACTTGAATAATCAGCAAGGTTATTTCTAATATCAGCATAATTTATTTCTAAGTTTGCACCATTTAAAACTGCTATTGCACCACCATAACCTTTTGCAGAATTGCGTTGTATAGTTATATTATGAATTGTTAACGAACCTAAATTAGTAATTGCACCACCATAACCAGAGTTTGTTACATTTGATGTTAAGCAATTTTCGTTGTTTTGCATAACAACTCCACTAACCACATTTGCTGTAGCACCATTAGAAATTGTTAGTATAGCACCTGTGCTTCTTGCTCCGTCATTTCTAAAATAGTTAGGGTTACTTGGCATTGTTTCGCCTAATTTGTCTGTTACCCATTTTGCTCCACCATCAAAGATTATAGAACCATCTATAACAGGTTCTCCACTTCTTGTTGCACCTAAATTAAGATTGCAAGAATTATTTACAACAATCATTCCGCCAACAAATAAAGTTCCTTTAGTATCCCTTGCCCTTACAATATTAACGGTAAACCCATCTGCTGTTGCCCAATATTCATCTTCTGATACATTATAAGTTTTTGCAAGGCAAATAGAACCGCCGTTGGTTATGCTATTAATTGCTTGTTCCATTGTTGCAACTTCGCTACTACGAGTAAATGTTTCGTTAATATAAAAACCAACTTTACCGCTTGCGTCTGCACCATAATAAAATTTTTCTACAAATACATTAACTTTAATAGTAAGTGCTACTGCATTATAACTAGCGTTTGTAGGTTCAAAGTTTACATAGGCATCTTGTAGCCCTATATCTTCAAAAGTAAAACTTTCAAATGCCCAAACAAATCGTCCACTAATTTTTCTGCCATTATATTCTGCACTTCCACCCAATAATGCTGGCCTATTATCTCTACCACCAACGCCACCTGTTGAAGAATAAAGGGTATTAGTAATAAGTTGAGTTGAAATGTAAGGTTCTTCTGTAATTACAGGTGTTATACCACGAATATACAACAATCTATAACCTAAATATTCATAAGAACCAGAATAAAGTATTCTGAAATGAACATATTTCTTACCACTTATGCTTTGAGTAGGGTTTGTTGTAGACCAAATAGCATTATTTGCAGGTTGGTCGGTTGAATCGGTTGCAAGGAATTGAACTGTTACATTATTAGGGTTATTTAATATTTCAAACCCTATGCTATGTTCTGCCCCATCATATTCATTAATATAATCGCTTGCTACATAAACAAAGTTATATCCTTCTTCTTTTGAAGATTGAGATTCTCCCACATAAATTTTATTATCATCTAGGAATATTCTCTTATCAACAATATCTGCAAAGAATCTTGTTGTAATTTTTTTGCTAGACATTTCAAATTTTTCATTAAATGGAACTGCCACCACAGATGCGTTACCACCTAATGTGTTACTGTTTACATAAAGAGTAGCGTTTAAACTAAGTGATGTTAAAATTTTTATAACGCCACTTGTTTCTTCTGTTACTCTTACAAAAATATTATAATTATAAACTATTCCATTATCAACTCTTGTGTTGTTCATTACTATTGCATTTTCGCCAACAATAAGTTCACTTAAATTATCCACAAAAATTGTACCACCATTGGAACTATCCCCAATGAAAGTATTATTTTGAATTTCACCACCAAGTAGAACTACACTACCACCATTAGTAATAGCAATTACACTACCATAAATTGTTGCAGTGTTGCCCCAAATTTTACCATTTTTTATAAGCATTTTTGCATTACCCATAACGGCTATTGCTCCGCCATGAGAATTGCTTGCAGTATTATTATTTATATCTGCATTATCAATTTGAACATAAACATTTCCTGAAACAAATATTGCACCACCACTTTGGGTTGCGATATTGTTACTGAATTTTCCACCCTTTAATACTAAAGTTGAAATGCTTGCACTACCACTTGTAACATAAATTGCTCCGCCTTCGCCATCTGCGGTATTATTATAAATTTCGCCACCTGAAATTATTAAGTTAGAGTTCTCTATATTATATATAGTTGATGAATTGCCATTATCTGTTGCAAAAACACTTTCATTATTTTGCATAGTGCCTTTTGCATTAGAATAAATTGCTCCACCTTGACCTGCAGTATTATTATAAATTTCGCCATCACTAATAGTAAGACTAGCATCTACAGCAACTAAAATTGCACCACCTGCACCTGTTGCAGAGTTAGAGAAAATTTCGCCACCACTAATGGTAACTTTACCGCTTTGAATATAAATTGCTCCGCCTTGAGTTAATGCTTTGTTTTGTAGTATTCTTGATAAAAGTGATATGTTAACTTCTCCGCTTGAAACAAATATACCGCCACCAACACCAGCATTATTACCTGCAATTTCTCCGCCTAGTAAAGAAAGTGAACTACTTAGAGTATAAATTGCACCACCTTGACCAGAAGCAGTATTGCCATAAATCATACCGCCAGACATGTTAAGATTTGCATTTTTAATATAAATTGCTCCACCGTCTGCACTGGAATTTTCAAAAATATCTCCACCATAAATGTTAAGTTTTGCACCATTATTTACATAAATTGCTCCACCATTTCTTATTGTTGTATTGCCATAAATTGAACCACCATAAATGTTAAGAGTTCCGCTAGAAACATAAATTGCTCCACCATCTATTTGGGCATAGTTATTGCTAATAACTCCGCCATAAATATTTATTATTCCAGTAGAGTAAATTGCTCCACCAACATTATTTACATTTGTACCTGCAATTTTGTTTTCTGTAATGATACCTGAATTTATTATAAGAGTACCTTTATTATTTATAGCACCACCACTAACATTAACGCCGTCTTGATATGCTACAGAAGAATTTCTAAGTACAGAACCAGTATTTAAAATTAATGTTGCACCTTCTTCTACTCCAATTAAGCATTTTGGTGTGCCATCTGCCATGCTACTATAACCATCTATTGTTACATCTTGTAAGGTTAAGGTTGCACCATTTTTAACATTAAATAGGTAATCGCCCATACTTAGCCCAATTCTCATTAATGTAACATTAGGGGCAGAAATAATTGTATCTCTTGTTATATCAACAGTTTTAACAATGTAGATAACCCCATTATCAGCACATAAAGACAATGCTTTTTGAAGGGTTAAAACAGCATTATTTGAATTTGTGCCTGTATTATTATCGTTACCATTAACAGCGTCCCAATAAATAGGAGAACTTTTAATTGAACTACCAAGTGATACAAGTAGAGTATAATCGGTAGTACTTGCAACAAGTTCGGCATTATTAACACCTAATATACTTATAACACTTGCATTAACTTGTATATATGGTAATGGATTAATTGTAACTTCTTCGCCATCACTATATATCTTTGTAAATGAATTTCTATATTCTTCGTCTATACCTACAGCAACTGCTCCGTTTGTAACTGTTACAGAAGAAGACAGATAAATTATAGAATTTTCATCTAGGTTACCATATTGGAAAACACAAGTATCGTTACTTGTTGTAATTTTTGTTTCGATTGCACTTGTAATATTTAATTTGCCTGATAGGAAAACTTTTCCGCTACCACCAATGCCAACTTCTCCTGCATAACCAGAAACGATACAATCTTGTAAATACAATTTTGTATATTGTTCGTTAGATAATTTACCAAGATATATTTGTGGATAAGATGCTACACCACCATTATCTAAAAATTCATCTGCTACAGCGAAGAAATTATTTGTTATTTGGCTATTATTTTTTACAAACACTGTGTTATTATCAGCACCAAAAGTAGAAACACCTGCACCATACAATACAGCGTTTTTATTTTCTGTTTGTATGCCGTTATTTGCTACTGTGGAGTTAATAAATATTTCACTTCCACCTAAACTATAGAACGCACCATATAAAGCAACAACATCTTCTCCTTCTCCAAAATAGCGTGTATAGTTAGATGTTATTGTTACATTTGTAAAAGTTGCACCATGAGATACGATACCACTTCCACCAAGACCTGTTACAGTGTCGACATTCTCGCTAGATAAAATATTGTTTGAAATTACTACATTATTAAGTTTACTATCGCCACCATTTGCATTATATATACCTGCACCACGACCATTTGCTGTATTGCCAGTAATTTTTGTGTTATTTAAAATATAATTAGTTTCAAAATAAATACCGCCACCATTACCCGCGTTGTCTTCGTTACCATTGGCAGAATTTCTATTTACATTAATACCGCCATAGGCTGAAACACCAACATTTGTAACATCGTTAGTTGCTCCACTTGCAACATACATTCCTCCACCAGAACTAGCAATGTTATTGCTTAAATTTAAGCCATAAATATTAACTAAACTTTCAAGGTAAACCCCACCACCATTACCACTTGCTGTGTTAGATGTTATATCTGCACCATAGAAAACAGATAATGAATTTTCTGCAATATATACACCGCCACCATTACCACTTGCTGTGTTAGAGAATATATTTGCAGATAAAAAACTTGCACTAACATTACTACCAATAAATATAGCACCACCATTAACACCAGAACAATCGTGAATAGAAATATCTCTTATATATAAGTTAATTGTATTTTCACTTGAACTGTATATTTGTAAAGGAGAACCATTTTCGCCACCATGACAATTATACATTTCTAAATTATTTATTGTAACATTTGGGGTTGCACCACAATCGGTAATTTCTAAAGCACCACGAGTACCTGATGTATTGCCTTTAGCATTATGATTTTTAAATATAACATTTCCACCAATACTTACAGGACTATTAGGTGCATAAATTTTAACCATTGAACCAGTTGTTTTTATGTTTCCGCCATCAAAAATAAGTGTGCCTGCCATACTATTTTTGCCTATTTCGATAGAACTCATACTGCTAGACTTTTCACTGTTAATTTCTACTAAGGCATTAGCATTTAAAATGTGTCTGGCAATAGTAATTGTAGCAGGGGTATCTATCCTTAATATACCACTATCGTTACTATTTAGGTTATAGGTAGAAATCATATAAATAATTCCACTATCTTCCATGCTATTAATAGCAGTTTCTAAACTTTGAGTGAAATAGTTATTAGATTTATCGTCTATAGTAGTATTATTAGGATTTCCATTTACATAGAAACCACTATAGGAACCTTGATTATAATAATATAATGTTTTGAAGCCACCAACATAAACAAGAATTGTAAATTCACATTCAGCATAATTTGTGTTGGTTGGAACAAATTTCATAGCATAATATTGATAGCCTTTCTTTTGAGCAGTTCTTGTATTTGGTAATACCCATTCAAAAGAACCAGCAATTTCAAAGCCTTCAACTTCAGCAACGCCACCTTTTATTGTTGCAGAAGATAATGTAGTTGGATAAGTTACACTTGATATTGTTAAATCTTCTACTGTAGGAAGAGTTGAAATAACAACACTTTGTTTTCTAATAATAACAGAAGCACTTGCTTGAGATGATACAGGACGCCTGTTACTACCAGATGTTACAACAACATAAACAACATATTCTCCAACATCTCTAAAGGCTGTTTGTCCTTCTACAAGTTCTGTAACACCTACAACACCTGCTTGATTTGAGTAAAAAATTTG
Organism: uncultured Clostridia bacterium; assembly: GCA_947054085.1. Classification (GTDB taxonomy): domain Bacteria; phylum Bacillota; class Clostridia; order Christensenellales; family UBA1242; genus RGIG4790. Next base: position 12,336 of record CAMRVD010000021.1, read on the forward strand.
ATATTCATCAACGCCAAAAACTTGAACATTTACAGTGTGAAGTTGTCCGTCATAATCGCCAACATAATTACTTACTATAATATCAAAATTCGTTGGAATATTTTCTATAACAATATTTGTAGAAACAACACCTGCAGAGTTTATACTATATTCTAATTTTAAAGTTTTAGTTTCATCATCACTAAAGAATTTATCAAGGTCACTTGATGTTAAAATATAATTAACACCACTTGCAACTCTGCCATTTGAAGCATTTGTTTTTGCACCAATCAAAGAACCTTCTGCCAATGCGTCTACAATGCTTAGAGCAGTTCTTACTAAATAAAGGTTACTATCTTTTCCGTTTTCTCCAGCAATAAACAAGTTCTCTTCATTTTTTTCTCCGCCAGCAAAGTTATCTGCAATATACACCATTCTTGCAAAGGTAAATGATGTTCTATCTCCATAGAAGCCAGCACCATTTCTGTTACTTGCAATACCGTTACCAGAAATTGTTGTGTCGTAAACATAAATAGAACCATTGCTTACATAAACGGCACCACCTTCGCCAGAAGAATAGTTACCTCGAATTGTTACGCCATTTAATCTAGTTGTGCCTGTTCCTATTAAGAATAATGCACCACCATTAGTAACAGTGTTAAATGAAAAGTTGCTATTAAATATATTAAGTGCTTCAGGACCTGAAGCATAAATTGCTCCACCTTGAGTTGCTTGTGAAGAAAAAATATTAACATTATCTAAATTTATAATGGCTGTAGCCAAATACATTCCTGCCCCATTCGTAGCAAAAGAATTTGTAAATTCAGAATCTTGTATTGTTGCATAGCCAGAACCAACATATACATTACCACCATTTAGGGCCTTATTTCTATCTCCTGTTATATTGTTGATTGTAAGGTTTCCTGTAGAATAAACAATACCACCATTTGTTTTCTCTTCATTACCATTATTTATAAATTGTGCGTTGTTTATAACTATACTTGAATTTGTTGTATTGCTTGCTATTGTTCCACCATTACCAACATAGGAAACGCCATTTTTATCACTACCACTTGCGGTAGCATAATTACCAGTAAATAAACCACTTGAAATGGTAACTAATCCACCACTAACAGCAATAGCACCACCAAAAGTATTGCGATTAGAAGAAGAAACATAATTGCCACTAAAGGTTGTGATATCTCTATCATTTAAACTATCCACAATTAAACTACCAAGTGTGTATATTGCCCCACCATTAAAAGAAGAATAGTTGTTTGAGAATGTGCATGAATAAATTTCAAGTAATGATTTTGCACCAGCATAAATTGCTCCGCCACCAAAATCACTTGAATTACTATTTGCACTATTGCCTGTAAAAACACAATTAGTTAAACTTGTTGTGCCAAGTAAAACACATGCCCCACTTGAAGCAGTAACTCCAGAATTGTTACCTGTAAAGAAACAATCTGTAATATCAAGTTCACAATTTTCTACAGAATAAATTGCCGAACCAATGCTTGATTTATTGTAGTTAAATTCACAACCAGTTAAACTAAATGGCCCCGATATTACAAAGTTTATACAACTAGCATTATTGCCTGTTGCATTTAGTGTATTGCTTGTGAATATACAATTTTTAATTTCTTGTTTATAACTTGTTACTCTTAAAATTCCGCCATATTCTGTACTTGAGGTATTACCATAAAAAGTTACAGTATCCACCAAAGTTGCTTCGCCCATTTCTACTATAACACCTGCGATATTACCTTGAACAGAACTATTGCTAAATAAACTTTCGTCACTATCTACAGAAATTATTGAACCAGCATCTCCATTATTTTTTAGGTTTTTGTTGTTGTTTATTTGGCTACCAGTAATTTCTAATTTACTATTTTTAACTTTGTTGCCAGCATAAATACCTGCATAACCTGTTTCAAATTTTTCGCTAGTTGTATTGCTTGAAATCTCACTATCGCTAATAAAAACATTTTGGCTAAAGTTAAAACTTAATCCACCTACAAAACCGCCCACATTATTATTTATCTTAGAATTTATAATATTGCTATCAGGATAAACTCCATTATTATCGCCACTTACTAAAACACCGCCAACACTTGCACCATTGTTATTTAAGATATTGCTACCTTCTATATTTAAAATAGCACCACCAAAAACAGCAACTGCACCTGCACCAATTAATTGTTCTTCCCCTGAAGAATTTGTTCCACCATTTCCCGTATTACTAGAAATTGTACTATTAACAATACTTAATTTTAATTTGCTAAAATTACTGCTAGTAGAACCTTGAAAATAAATTGCACCAGCACTAGCAAAAGTTTTATCTTCATCTATACTTGCAGAACCAATATTTTTATTTATTGTAGTGTTAGAAATTGTTACAAAATTACATTCTTCAAAATAAAATGCACCAGCATTTTTTGAAGATTGATTATCTTTTACAATACAATTTTCTATAACTACATTGCCATTAACAGATTCAAAATATACCGCCCCTGCAACTTCAATTGCCCTTGAGTTTATAATGGTAACATTATTTAATTCTACATTATTTGCTTTAACATAAATTGCTCCGCCATTTGAAGAAGAAAAAGAGTTATCTATTTCAACATCTTTAATTTTAACATTTGTTACGCAACCACTTGCCACTGAATTTCTAGCATTAATATTTATTGTGCCACCATTTCCACTTGAAATATTACCATTAAAAGTGCCACCAAGTATAGCGATTGTGCGTTCTTGTTTTTTATCAACAAGTGTGTTACTTGTTTTTGCACTTAGTACCCCATAATATCCAGTGTTAGAGATAAAACTACCATTATTTATTGTAATTGTAGCACCATCACTTAAAGTAAAAACTGAACCGCCATCTGTGTTGTTTGATGCTAAACCATTTGATGTGTTATTAGAAAACACTCCATTATTTACAGTAACGATTGAACAATATTTTGCGTAAACACCACCAGCACTATATGAAGCCCCACGATTGTTTGAATATTCTCCACTATTTATAACAACCCTGCTTACTTCGCCAGTTGGAGAACCAACTTCAATTAATCCATTTCCAGTTATTTCATTAGAAGAAATTAATATCTGTTTTTCTTCATCTTCATATTCTTCGCCTAGAATTATGTTCGCATCAAAACAAGCATTGATAAAATTTTCAAAACTATTATTAGTAACTTCAAAATTTACTATTGTTACATTTGATAAATTTCCGTAAATAAAGCCTTTAACATTTGATTTTACAAATTTACCAGCATTAATTCTAGTTATGGCATTTCCTTGATTTATAGAAACATTTTCACTTGCAAGAATATTGTTAAATACATATTCTGTAGTAACAATATTGGTAAACAAACCACCTTCTATGCTTACATCGCAACCTTGCATATCAAAGATATCGGTTGTTGCTTCGTAGTCTTTAATTTCTACATTGTCATAAATAGTTAGCGAACTATCATAACTATCTATTTTCATTATACCGCTGTTGCCGTGTTTTCCGTCAAATGTAATTTTCCCTTGTTTATTATTTTGAGTAGAACCTACATAAATAAAGCAAGGGTTATATTCATCACTGGTAAAAAGATATCCTTCGGTTTCTCTATAGAATGTTAAATCATGACTACAAGAAATTTCATAACTACCTGTAACAGAAGTTATAACAATTTCGTTAATTACGCAAATATCTTTAATCCCATTTTCTTCAACTATTCTAAGTGCTCTATCAAGGGTTCTTACACTAGAATTTTCAGTTAAACCATCATTATCGTTATTTCCATACTTGCCGTCTATATAAAGGGTATTCTGTTGCAAAGCAACTCTACTTAAAATACGATTATTTGAATAGATACTTTCTTCAATAATTTCTATTGTGTATTTTTCAGTGCTATCAACATCAAATGTAAAACTAAGTTTGCCGTTCTCTGCAAAATTACCACTTGCAATAACGCCATAGCATATTGCTTCGCCCCTATCGTTACGCACTATAGCACTAATTTTATTTACAACTTTACCATAGTTATTAGTTGGTTTATTTTTATCCAGAGTTGTTGCATTAAAATAATCTAAACTAACACTAACATTATTTCTGCCACCAACTTCACTTTCGTTTAAAACAAGGTTTGTTACATAAAAACTGGTTTCGTATGACTGATTATCTACTAGGTAAACAAGTCTTGTTGTTTCGTCAACCATTTTGGAAACATTTGCAAGGTTGCTTGCTAAACTGCTCGCTCTAGTTGCAGTATCTTCGCCTAATATTAAATTAATTTTTGTTGTATCAAGAGTAATTGCTGGACGAACACCTAAAACACTAGAATAGAAAGTGCTTTCAATTTCTCCACTACCATTTACATAGTAATTTCTTAAACTCTCTCCGCCATGTTCATTAAAAACTAGTTCTTCTTTATCAAAAGTTATATCTCTAGTAAAAGCATAATTAACTCCGCCGGAGGAATTTCTTCCTACCCCAGTTGCGATTGCATAACTTGTGCCTTTTGAAATTCTTGCATCGTTCGTTTTAAAATAATTTACAAATTCATTTTGTAAAGGAAGATAAACTTTATCACTTGTGGTTGGACGATTTTCTTGCTTAACAGAAATTATCTGACAATCCTCAGGCACTTCGCTTTGAGTTTCTGCAACATAAACTTTACTGTTAACATCTATATTCCCACTACCTTTTGCAAAAAATTTGTAAGTGGCATCGTAATAGTGATAATTTGTTCTTTCATCTCCGCCACGAGTTCCACTGTTATATAAAGCAAAAATTTCTTTTGATGTTCTACTTTCGCTTACCAAAACTTCCTGTTCTAAATCTGTAAATGCTTGAGTAATAAAATTATGGTAACTTGAAAAATCATACGTGTATGGAGTTTCACTGGTAGTAGACTTTAAATCTATTCTTTTACCATTCATGTAAGCCCTTAGGGTTGAATAAGCATAAGAGTAGGTTAAGATATCGTTATTTTTATTTGAGAACAAAACTTCTTTTGCTACAAGGTTAATAGAATTTTCGTTATTAGCAATAACAATCCATTCTATCGGTTCAACTTTAAAGTAGTATGTATTACCTGCAACATAAGGATTAGTATAATCTGCATTATTTGTAAAAATTGGTAAACTTGTTGAAATGTTTGGAGTTGATTGTTTACTTGCATAAGCATGATAAACATAATCTCCACTAACAAATTCTACAAATTTGTCTCCCTCCTGCAACTCGCCAATTTTTTTATTAATTGTAAAGTAACCTGTGTTTGCGTTATAACTTAAATCGCTATTTGAAACAATGCCATTGTCTTTACTTTTACAAATATCATCAAGTGTAAATTCTACAATAGGAACATTACTATCTTGTGTTATCTTTGTAGAACCATCAGCGTTAAACCAAGTTGTAAGACCGTTTTCAAACTTTAACTTGTTTACTAAGACCGACAAATTTCTTGAAGTTGCATCATCAACCTGACTTTGTGGATATTCGCCAAACTTTAAAACTTTGCCTGCACTATAGGAAGTTGCAACATCGTCTTGTGCAAAAGCCCCAGTTACTTTGTTTGTAAAAAAACAAGCACCAAAACCTGTTAAAAAACAAGTTATAGCAAACATAACTGAAAATATAAAACTTACACTTTTTTTAGTCTTCATTTTTTTTATTTCCCTTTGTATTTTTTTAGCGTTTTATTACTCTATAAAAAAATAAGTATTAAAAGCCAGTTTAACGCATTTCTTCACTACTTAGTATGATACAAATATTATATATTATAGGCACTTTTTTAACAAACTTTTTTACATACATTTTGTGGCTAATATATAACTTTTTTTAGCCAATTTCGCTTGACTTTTTTTGTTAGAGATTTTCTAGCAAAAAAACATATTTACACACCCTATTTTTATATCAATTTTACCCTCTACCGACCATTTGGTTTATAGCCTAAAACCCCACAAAATTGCTTATTTTTAATAAAAAAATAGGTAAAAAATTTTTTATTTTTTTGCCTTAATTTAATAAAAAAATAAACATTATTTT
>CAMRVD010000022.1 GCA_947054085.1 uncultured Clostridia bacterium
AGCACCTGCCTTGCAAGCAGGGGGTCAGCGGTTCGAATCCGCTTACCTCCACCAAAAAAGGATTGAGTGGCTCGACCACCCACTTATAGGATTGTAGCTCAGTCGGTTAGAGCACCACCCTGATAAGGTGGGGGTCGGTGGTTCGAGTCCACTCAATCCTACCATAAAACACAAGATATTGTATATTCTTGAGTTAAGCACCACTACATATTGTGGTGCTTTTTTATATGCAAATTTAAATATGAGTTCAATTTGAGTTAAATATTTCGATTAATAATATTGTTTACAATATTAATGCATTCTAATTCGGCTTTTTCTCTCTTATGTGTATAAACTTTTTCGGTTACCTCGCTACCCTCGATATGTCCTACCCAGCTCTGAATTATATGTAATGGTATATTTTGTTCTTGGCATTTCGTTATAAATGTATGCCTTAGTGATTTAATAGTATATTTGCTATTAGGAAAGTATTTTTGTTTGAATTTTGTAAAACTACTACCTATGCCAGCATATGTATAATTAAATATTCTACCTTTTACATTTTTGTATTTTAGTAATATTTTATATGTATTTTCAAACATTGGTATTGTTCTCGTACTATATTCAGTCTTTGGATTATCTAGTTTGTCAAATTCATTTAATGCTCTACATATTGTAATTGTTCTGTTTTCAAAATCTAAGTCTTCCCCGAATAATCCTAATATTTCTCCTCTTCTTAAGCCTTGAAAAACTGTTATTAAAAATACATCTTTGTTTTTTTCTATAAGTTTATTAATAAATAATTCTTCGTCCGTGCTTGAGATTGCTCTTCCAGTTTCTTTTTTATGTTTTGGTTTAGCTATTTTTAACATTATATTTTTAGTAATTAATTCGTGGTTTTCTGCGGTTTCAAAAAGCATAGATAGTAATTCATATACCATTTGAGCTCTTCTTGGAAATTCTATTTTGCCTAAAATTGTTAGTATATCTATTGCTGATATATTTTTTAGTTGTGTATTTTTTATACTTTGTAAATAGTCAAAACTTTTTTCATAGCTTTTTTTAGTGTTTTCTTTATTGTTAGATTTATATAACTCTAGCCATTTGTTGTACCATTCTTGCAAGGTATAAGTTTTTGGTTTGCTTTCTTCTTTAATCTCTTTTGTAATAGCATTTAGTGCCTTTTTAAGTTGGTTATAGCACTCTTTTTGCGTTGGTGCAGATACATAGCATTGCTTGCCGTCTTTGCGATACCTAGCATACCATGTATTGCATGTTTTATGTTTTTGAATTGTTATGTTTCTATATTTCATTGTTTGTATCTCCTGTGATTTTAAATTCTCACAATTGATACTATCTTTATTAGTTCTGTTAATTACAAGCCTAGGTGTTGAATAATCGTTAATTCCTTGCAGATAGGCATTGTATTTTTCTTTTGTATCGTTTAGTATTTCTTCACTTTTAAATATATACTCCTCGAGGAGTTTTTATATATGTCATTTATTCCTTGCTTCCTTTTTTAGATTTGTATATTTCGTTACATATGTAGATTGTTGTAGCTATTATTATTCCTAAAAAAATTGCTCCTAAAAATATAATATAGTTACCTCTTAAAGCAGTTGTTGTATTTGTGGTGTTTGATGGCTGTGGGTTAGGCGATTGGCTATTATCTACTACTCCACTATCATGCACTACTAAGAGAAAGTTTTTTATAAAATTTAACATTTTATTCTCCTTCATTTTCGTTATTTTCATTTTTCATCATTGATTTTAAATGGTCTTCTAATGATTTGTTTTTATGTTTTTCTATGTAATAAGCTATTGCAAATACTACTGTTGATATAACTGTAACTAAGAATATTGGAGCTAATATTGCAAGCATAAGGTCAGTGGAGTCCATAGGTGTTTTTGCAATGCCTGCTGGACCACTACTACCCGATTGTTTATTATCGACTACTCCACCATTAAATATCTCTAGTAGTAAGTTATTTATAAAATTTAACATTTTTACGCTCCTATATTTGTAGATTTAATATTTTTATTAAATTCTTCTTTTGCGTCTATTAAACCATAAATATAGGCTTCAGCTTTTGTACATTGACGGTTATCTAAGGTTTTAATTAAATTTAGCAAATTTAATTGTTGTTCGGTAAGATAACCAATATCGTTTGCAAATTCTCTATCTACTAGGTAGTCCAAAGTAACATGATAGTAGTCTGCTAATTTTTTAAGTGTTTCAATTGTTGGTTCGTTTATCTCTTTTTCATAACCCAAATAGGTAGTCGGTGCTACATTAAGTATAGTACCCATATCTTTTTGTGTTAAATTTTTTGATTTTCGTAATTCTTTTAGTTTCATTTTTACCTCCTTACTTTTATTATAAAACTTTTTTAAAAAAATTCAAGAAACTTGTGTTTTTTATTTGACAAGCTTGTAATTATTGAGTATATTATAATTAATAACTCAAGAATATTGAGTTTTAATAAAAACAACGAGGTAAAAATATGACAAAAAAAATTAGAACAGAACTATATTTAGACGGAAGACGCATTCCAAGGAAATCAATTAATTGTCCTGCTATAAATAAGGAAATAGATTTTTTAAAATCAATAGTTGTAGGAATGGGCAGTTTTTGTTATGAAGGTTCTTTTGATCGTCATTTATCAAATGGACAAGAAATGAAAGTCGTTGTTAGAAAAAGGAGACCAAAAAATAATGGCATTTTTTAGTAGAAAACAAAAACGCATAGCAAAAAAATGTTCGTCTGCAGAGCTAAATAGCAAGTATGTAGAAAGCGAGCAAAAATTAAAGGTTGCTGCATCTACTGGTAGCGAAAAAGAACTTAAAAAAGCTATGGCAGAACATCGTAATTTCGAGTATGCAAAACTCTATCAAAACACACCACAATTTAATGGTGTAAAGGCTCAAAATCGAGCTAAAAAACTAGGTAAATATATAGGGTATAAATAATGGACTTATTAGTAACTAAAAAGTGGGTTAAATGTTTTTCTGATAGCGAAAAGGACCAAGAAGAAATGGATAACGAGTTTGATAAGCTTGTAGTTTCTAGAACTCCGTGCTTAATGTGTAGTGAGTATATTTTAATGCCTACATATATATCTGCTATAGATTTTATAGAGCTAAGCGATATGCTCGAAAAATACCGCTTAATCTTAAGAGATAGAACATTAAATACTTTAAGGGTTAATTTATGATTAAACGAATTTTCTATTTAGTTTTAGGCTTTATTATTGGCTTAGTTGTGGGCGTATTTGCAATTTAATTTAGGCGACATCGGTTGTTAGCTCTACCTCCTTACTAACAATTGGACTAAGCCGAATATTAGCCATAGGGTCGACACAGCCCATTATTGTGTATTAAGCACATGACCGCTTAACTCCTGAAAAGTGTCATGGTAGTTTATAGGGGTTCTACCTAAAAACCCCTTGCCAAAAAATAAATAAAAGGAAGATAAATAATATGCAAAAGCAAAGAAAAGGTATTTTAAAAGTAATATTTACAATGTTTTTATTAGCATGCTCTATTTTTAGCAATTTGTTTACAAGTGTTAATAACTTAGCTTTTGCTTTAAGTGGCAATGCCATAGAATACACCGACGTACTTGCTGACTTACAAAAAGACGAAAACTTTAATTTAGAAGACTACCCTATCGACAATGAAGATTTTTCTTTAAAGGTTATTCAAATAGCTGAAAGTGTTAATAAAGAGTTGTTTATTTATGTTTACCAGCCAAGTATTGAAATTACGGAATTTGAAATAAACGGCATAAATCTATCTACCGAAGAAAGCAATACCGACGATTTTAAGACTGATACTTACAAACTTATCTTATTAAATAGAAATGGAGTTTTTTCTAAATATAAAGTACAAAATTTTACAATAAACAATATTCTAACAACTAGACAATATAACATAACAGAAATATTCCGCAATTTTGACGAGATTGTCGATAAGCAACCCGATAGTGATAGTCCTATAACAGAGAGAGCAATAAAAGTAGGTCAACTATGGTTAGCAACAACGGTTGACAATGTGATTTATTATAGTTGCCAAAAATCTGAGGTTGTAGAAATAACCGATAAATACGTTAGTTTTATAAGATATACTCCGGGCTTTGGCTACAATGGTACTGATAGATACTTTTTAGCTTTTAATAGCAATTACAATATCGAGGAACTATATGAAATTGACTTAATTTTCAATACCAAAACCTTAAAAATTGGTTGGGATAAGATAAGCGACGTAGTAGAAGACCCACCAAGGGGCTATAGCTCTAATCAAGTATTAGAAAGTTCTACTGCATCGCATGGTCCTATAACATATAAATATACGGAAAGTGCAGTTGTAACTTATCGCCCATTCATTCGTAAGAAAACTTTTAAGTTTGACCGAATTAGTACTGCGTCAAAGTTTTTAGAAGACAATGCGAATAATTTATCAGATAAAAAGAAAGACGGCATTAAAGGTATGCAGTATGTACTTAATTTTTACGAAAGCCCACATACTCTAGATATTTTCGGTGGACCAGTACGTGGTTATTATGTACATGAAAACCGAACTATAGTACAAAATGTAGCTATGCTAAGGTTAAAATTTTATGCCGACGGAAAAGTCTATAATTTGGGAGTTGTTGATAACAAACAAAATTCAAGCTTAACTCCTAGTGGTTATTTTAAAGCTCCACTCCCTAAATGGGTAAAATATGTATTTTATGGTATACTTGCAATTTTATCGTTGGTTGGCGTTACTCTACTCTCAATCTTTGCTCCATGGTTTAGAGCAATATTTGTAATTTTAGGCAAAGCTATTTGGTTTGTGTTTAAGAATTTATGCAAGGGTATTTTGTTTGCACTTAAATACCTTGGAATTGGTATTTGGTACTGCATTAAATATACAGGCTTGGGTATATGGCAAGGTTTAAAAGCTTTGTGGTGGTTTATTAGTTACCCATTTAAAATAATTAAAGGACAGGTATAAATTTATGAAAAAAATTATAGTATGGTGTTTAACTGCAATTTTAGGAATAGGTGGAATAGGAGCTAGTATAGCAGTGCCTATAGCTAAAAGTAAGAAAACTAACGAAAGAATAGTCAACGAAAGAGTTTCGGCTATAGAGAAAGATTATTCAAACAAATTAGATAACTTACAATCTGAAAATAATTCTTTAAAAGAAGAAAATAATGGACTTAAAGATAGTTTAACTCAAATCGAAAATAGTTTTAATCAAGCTCAAGACGAGTTAGAAAAGACTAGTGCTTTACTTAAAGAAAATACAGATAAGTTAAATATCGCAACAGAAGATTTAAACAATGCTAATTTAGAGCTAGAGGCTAAAACTACTCTTATTGAAACTCTAGAAACTGAAAAACAAAATATCGATAATCAGTTATCTACAATTAAAAGTGTTTTAGCTCTTGCACAGCAACGCTTAAATAATTCAGTTACTAGTGAAGAATACGCCGAAGCTCTAAATAATGTTAATTTATTAACAGCAAGTGTTGAATACTATTCTAATGCCTTAAATCAAAAAAACACGGAGTTAGAAAATGCAAATAGTGCTATAAGTTCTTTAAATACTCAAATCTCAGATAAGACTAGCGAGATAGAACGTTTAGAGAATGAGCTTGAAACTAGTGAGGGCGACAACGAGGAACTCCAAGCTAGTTTGTTAAAAGCTAGAGAAGATTTAGAAACTATGCAAAACGATTTAAATACTGCTACAACAACTGTAGAGATATTAACTAACGAAAAAACTAGTCTACAAGGTCAATTAACAACTTTACAGTCAGATTTAGCAACTGCTCAATCTGAATTGGAAGAGTTAAAACAACAAATATCTGAGTACACACAAGATATACAAGATTTAGAGGCTCAGATTGTGCAATTAACTGAAGACAAAACAAATCTTAATAATTCACTAATTGCAATTAATCAAGAAAAAGAAGAATTAAATCAACAAATTAGTAATTTACAAGAAACAATAGAGAATTTAAATAATGCAATTGATAAATTAAGTAATGCAAATAATCTTACACGATTTATAAAAGTTGATATGGGTTGGGGAAATAATTTTGATAGTTCTTATATTTGGACTAATGGTATTAATTACTATTATTCGAGCGGTTCTACGCAATTGGTATTTAATAAAAACTCATATACATGGTCATCCATGACTTGGAATAATTGGTCACCTACTTTTGGTAGTTATATTTGGAATGACGGGGAAGATATTTTTTATAGTTCTGGTAATACTCAATATAAATTAGATAAGAGTACAAATACTTGGAATGAAATTACTTGGAATGGGTTTGTTCCAAGTAATGTATTAAATATTTGGAATGACGGTGTTAATACTTATTATTCTACCTTTAGTGAACAATATGTATTAGATAAAACAACAAATTCATGGGTACAAAAGGAATGGTTAGGTTTAACAAGTTTTTCGGCACAATATATTTGGGATGATGGTAAGAATATTTATTATTCTAATGGTAGTGAAAATTATATTTTAGATAAAAACTCGTCTACATGGATTGAGAAAGATTGGAATTGTTCTTTTGAAATTGTTGCTGGTTATACTTGGCATTCAGAGAATTCAGTGTATCATACATCTCGTGGTTCGGGTTCTGAATATATAACTTATAAATTAGAAAATGGTACTTGGGTATTACTAGGAAATATTGGTATAAGTAATTTTAGTAGTAGATATATAAAGCATATTGATAATTATACATTTTACTGCTCCCCGGGTTACAATTATATATTATTAAACCATAAATAAAAACTCGCTACTTGGTAGTGAGTAGCGAGTTAAACTTTTTAGATTTTAGATACTGACCAATGTTTGTCATTATCTATTAAAGTAATTTTAAAACCAATTTTATTTAGTTCATTATTTAATATTTTAAGTTTTGGGTCGTCACTCAAAATACTTTTATTAAACCAAAATTGTTCAGTTAAATAAAAATTAGGTTTGCTTTTAAGGTCTTCTAAAAAGTCATTAATAAATTCTTTTGCAAAATCTAAAGCTGCCATAACGTTTTTCTCCTTAGTGTTATGATAGCAAACATAAAAAATAAAAGTCAAGGAGAAAGGGTTTGTATATGGGTTTATATGAAAAACAATATTATAAAAAAGATAAAAATGGTAACTGGAAACCTAAAGGTAGCCCAGCTATCGAAAAATGTCCTCATGACGAGGGTCGATGGCGTCAAAGTTGCAAACTAGAAGAGGTTAAAGGTTTGGGCGAAAAAACGTATTTATCTTTTAGCTCTACTGCTACTGGTATAAATAGAAAAGTTACTCAAGTACGTTGTTATTTTGGCGACGGCACAAAAGTTGTGAGAAAACTTATAACTACTGCAAATAAACTCCCTAAAGGTCATAAAGCAAAATAAATAGTTTAGGTGGCATCTATAAAAACCACCTACCAAGCCATTGATAGTGGGCTAAAAATACTATCTCCGAGTTTAAAAAGTAGTCGCGAATACTTATTTAAATAGGGAAAAATTAAAAAATATAAAAAGGAAAAGGTATAAAAAATATGGAAAACAAACAAAACGAAATTTTAGAAAATAATATGTCAGAGGAAAAAATCGAAACACTATTAAACTATAAGGCGATAGTTAAAGATATCGTATTAGTTCCTACAAAAACCAAGAGCTTTACATTTTATCAATTTAAAGTAATTTTACAAGCTGGCAACGCTAACACTGCTATTCAGTTAAGAGTGGACGATAAATTTGTAAATATGGTTAGCACCGCTAATAAGTTGGGTCTAAAACTTGTTAAAAACAAAGAATTAGTTAGGGAACAATCGGGTACAAAACCTGCTTATGTATGTTTGAGAGTAGAACTTTACGACGGCAAAATGTTTAGATTTTTTATAGATAGAGCCGACGAGGTTACAATAGATATGCTCTACTCAGCAGTAGAGAAAAAATAAGTTAACGGAGATTAAATTATATGCAAAATAAAAAAGAAAAACCATGTTACAACATTAAAGCTGTAACTTACACAAAAAAGTTAGTTGGTACTGACGAAAGGGGTCGTAAACAATACGAGACCGTAGGTACTCCAACCGAAAAAATAGTTAAAGAAACGAATTTTAAGGACCTTAAGCGTTCAGTACACGAAAGCTCTGTATCTGCAAATTCTAAACGCCCAAATAGCGTTTATGTAGACTATGAGGATACTACTTTTACCGTTGCTAATCGTGGCGGAAAACTTAATATTAAAGAACAACCTAAAAAGCTTAAAAGTGTAACTCAATACATGCCTAATGGCGATAAAAAAGTTACATATTATGTTGGTTTAGGCAATGACGAGGCTTTTCCCAGTAAAAGGTAAATTAACCGCTACGGGCGAAGAAATAGGCTTAACTTTATTTAGGTCTAGTAAGTCAGATACACCTGCCATGTTTGCTAAAGAATTAGGTTTAAAACGTATAAATACTAAGAAAAAATAAGACGAAAACAAGACGGCTTTATTAGTCGTTTTGTTATATAAAGCGTGAGCTACTTTATACTGACGAGTTAGCTTGAAGATTTTTAAGGGGGAGTTATGAACGATATGAGTTTACAAAGTATATATTTACCTAACCGAATATTTGGACTAAGGATAATCTTTGGACCTTTTGGTTGCGGTAAGGGTCGATTGAACGCCATAATTGCTTGCTCCGAAATGCATGACGAACAAGCTTATAACGAAGGGGTTTATGTAATTACTGAGTTAGAAAAAACTCTTAATAGGACTTTTAAAAGACCGCCTCAAAAACATTTTGTTTTTACTACGTTTAAATGCAAAGACGGGTTTTTAAAGACTTACGATTTTAACTTAGATACATTTATGTTGCCTAATAAGGAGGATTTTTTCTTACTCTACCCGCCAACTAGTTTTTTGCATGGCGACGAGGGTCAAGCGGGCTTACTTTGTAGCTATGATTGGCAAAAAATGCCACGCCCGCAATTATTTGCACTTGCTAGAATAAGGCACCCTTATTTTTTAATGACGATTGACGTACAATATTTAGAAAATTTAAATGTCAATGTACTTAGGTATTGCTTTGAGCTTGTTACGCCTTTAAGTGTAGAATACTCAAATAATTGTTTTAATCAAGTGTATGAAACAATTGAGGTTGTAGGTGTTTTTACAAATGTAGATAAAGCCAAAGAGTATGAAAAAACTCTAAATTTAGACTTAATCGAAAACTTTAGAGAATATCGCCACAAGGGCAATATCCACGACTGCTACGATAGCCACGATAAACTTTTAAGCTTTTACGAGGGTGCTGAAGACAAAGATTTTTGCTACGATAGTATAGAAATTAGGAGATATGCAGAAGAACAAAATAAAAAAATAGAGGTAATAGAATGTTAATAAGTTTTAATGATATTAATGAATTAAATCTGTATTATCAAGATTTAATCAATAAATTTGCTATGGGTACAGCAACAACTGACCCTGCAGTATTGCAAGTGCAATTAGATAATATAATGCAAGACTATAGTGCAAATGTAAAAGCTCTTTCTGAGCGTGAAGTATTTACTGAAAAAATGTATTATAGATTGCGTAAGCAAACTAAAAAAATGGAAAAGCTTGTAAATAAGTTTGAAATTAAAAAAATGAAATATAGTAGATTTAGAACATGGCTTGCAAATAGAAAAAGACTTAAATTTTTCAAGGAACAATTTAAGCTGGTAATAGATAAAGAATTAAACGAAGAGCTAGCTAAAACTGATATTGCAAAAGCTGAAATACGAAATATAATGCTAAATAATCTATTAAAACTAAAAGAGCTTTGTGCTCTTCAACCCCCGTCGAAAGACAAAAAGAACGAAGATAATACTTAATGCTTATACAAGTAAGCATAAGTGTGCTTACTTGTCTTAATTAACCTACTACACTACGAAAATAAGCTTGTCAAAGATTGCCCGTAAGGGTCGACAATTTTATGCCTAACGGGAGATAAATTTGTCGTCTTTGACTAGCTTACTGAGTAGTGTTAACTATCTTCTACAATTGATATAAAGTTCTAAAAATATTCAATACTCTATTGAATATGCCTTTAATATTGATTGTAGAAGAAAACCCGCCACGCAGTGGCGGGGTTGTCCAGTAGTTAATATTACCTACTGGACTGCGTAACATCGTAACATGCAGCCGTTTTTGCTAGAAAAATCAAGGGTTATAGCAGATTACACGTGTGCGTAACATTGCGTAACATAGACAGTTATTGCGTAACACAAATATAAAAAGGTGGTTTTTATGATTGACAAAGCTTTTAATTCGACTGATTTATATATTGATACTGACATTAGCATCTTAGACGATAACGATAAGCTATTAAGAGAGCCGGTAGAAAATAAAAAAGTTCAGTTAAAACGATGGTTTTTAACAATGAATAATCCATTTTGGGATAGTTCGGTATTTGAAGAAGTAGATATAAATAATACGGATTTAGAAATTAAACGAGATTATTATAATTATGATTACGTTAAGGGTTTTGGAAATATAGATTTATTCGAATTCCATAATATAAAAGTTACTGCAAAGATTGACGAAAAACAAACCGAAACGGTTTTAGTAAAAGGCGAAGAAAATAATAATTTAGTTGAAAAGCAAATACAAAAGATAGTGAAAGTTGAAAAATCATTTGTTGTGGAAAGACCATTTTTTAAAAACTATGAATGTTTGCAATTGTATTTTGAAAATTTACAAACTTTGGATGGGTTAAAATATGCAATTGGGCAAATAGAAAAAGGCAAAGATGGCGAAACGGTACATTTGCAAGCTGGTATTATTTTTAAAGATGGCAAACGTTTTCAAACAATGAAAAAGATTTTACCAACGGCATGGTTAGACAAGGCTCGAGGTTCTAATTACGATATTAAGGTTTATTGTACAAAAGAATTAACGCGATTAGAAGAACCATTCGAAATAGGTAAATTTGGTGAAATGCGTGCTCGGAACGATTACGAAGAATTTAAACTTGCGATTAAATCCGGGGCTAGTAATGCGGATTTAATGGAAGATTATTATCAATTGGTCGCACAGCAAGGTTTAAAAAACATAGATATGCAGCGTGCCGTATTTAAAAGTGCAGAATATGTTAACAATGGCAGAAATATAATTGTTACTTATATATATGGTAAAAGCGGTGCAGGAAAAACGAAAAAGGTATATAAAGAGTTTGGTTTTGAAAATGTATTTTCACTACTAGATTACGGTCAATTCGCTTTTGATGGTTATGCCGGCGAGCCAGTTGTCATATTTGATGAATTCGCGGGGCAATTTAATATACAACGTATGAATTGGTTGTTAGACCCCTATCCTCGCAAATTAAATGTTAAAGGTGGGTATGCATATGCATGTTACACTCAAGTATTTATTTGTTCCAATTACTCTTTCGATAGCCTCTATAAAGGTGTTAGAGAGAAAGAAAAAGAAATTTTTGAAACTCTCGCAAGGCGTATTCATAATATTATTAGAGTTGACGAAAACGGAGTTTTTCATAAAGAAAAAGAAAGTTTTTTCGAAGAGTTAGATCCTAATGAAATTGAGTTACCAGGATGGACGAAAAGAGTTTGTAAAGTTGTTAAATATGACCATTTGGGATTGCCTACGGTGGTTTTTGATAGGCATTTAAAAAATATTCAAACACAAATGTTAGATTATAAAGATTTAAAACCTATAGAAGATAAAAATGTAGATATATTGTTTGGAGATTAAATTATGAAGAAGACAAAGAGTAATTTACAAAAAGAATTAAAAGACTTGCGGTTAAAGTTAATTATGTATTCGAACGATAAGCAATATTGTAACTTTTTAAATAGTGAAATATTTAGAGTAAAAGATGAATTATTAAGTTTAAATAAATAAAGAGTAAAAAAAATATATAGCCATAAAGGCTATAAAATTAATAAAGACAGTATTAAAAGTGAGTTCAATTTGAGTTAAATTTAATTGTTAAAAACCGCTACAATGCCCATAATTCCTAGCATTCCGAGGTTTTTAGAAAATGGTTCGAGTCCACTCAATCCTACCATATATGATAGCGTAGATTATCATAGTAAAACGGACAGTGCTTGCACGCATGCCGTTTTTTTATTTTTTATAAGATCCTTTATTACTTAGCTATTTTATTTGAATATTTTGTATTATTATGTTAAATTATATACGATAAGCAAAATGCTGCTTAAATTTTTTATACGGTGATAACTATGAAAACAAAACAGCTTACCTTCCCCCCTAAACACAATACCCCTAGCTTATACAAAAGATGGTACACACTTTGCGAGCCAAATAAAGTAGTTTGGTTTTGGCAGATATTCTTTTATATAATTTACGCTATTTTTTATGCGTTAATGACTATATTTGCAGCAAAAACCATAAACTGTTTGGCAAATGGCGACTATAATGGAGCATTTTTTTGGCTAATAATGGAACTTGCAGACATTTGGCTAAGAAATATTTCTTTACATTTTCAGTATAAATTCTATGGTAAACATTACGGAATAATACGAAATAACATTTCCACAAAAATTTATGACAAAGTGCTAAACATGGACGAAAATAGTTTTAAAAACTTTTCTAGCGAAAAAATAATTAGCATTGCTCAAAACAATATGGGCGATGCCAGTGCCTTCCCCGACTACGTGGCTAGCATTTTGCAATATTCTGTACAAGTTGCTATAGCAATTGTTACAATTTATATTTCTAATATTTATGCCGGACTTATTGTTACTGCCCTCGGCATTGTCAACTTTTTTGTTTATAATAAACTAAATAAACGTCTTGGCTCTATCTTAAACAAACGATACGAAAAGAAAGATTTAAGTTTTAAAGAATATTCGCGTATTTTATCTGGCAAGTCGGTTATAAGCGAATTAGACGCTAAAGAAGAATACCGCAAAAAACTGCTTAGCCATATAGAAGGTTTTAACAAAGAGTACGAAAAGTACTATAATACTCAATCTTTTAGAGATAATATCTATTACGCAATTTGGAATATAGTAGTTTACGCTATAACTGCATTTTTAATATTTATGGTTAGTAAAAACACAATGGATCTTGCCGTATACCTTGTAATTGTGCCATATCTTACCAGTTGCACAGACAAACTTAACACATTGTATTCTAAATTTGGCGGAGTAGAAAACATGCGAGTAGATGTAGACCGCATAAATATGATACTATCGCTATCTGATAAACAACTAGCACAATATGGCGATGTAAATAGTTCCGAGGGCTATAACTTGGGCTTTATAGATGTAAGCTATAACGGAGATTATGCTAACCTTAAAAATATGGATATGTCGTTTAAAATGAACGGTGTAAACATTGTAAAAGGCGAACGCAATTGTGGTAAAAGATACGTATTTGACATGCTACGACGCAAAATTAAGCCCGATAGTGGCGAAGTTCTATTAGACAACTTACCATTATATAATTACAGCAATAAAACTTTTAAAAACCACATAGACTACTGCTCTGCCCACCCTGTGTTTATTAACGGAACAATAAAGGAAAATTTAGTAGTTAAAAATAAAGACTTTGAGTTTATAAAAACTCTTGTAGCAGAGCTTGGACTTAGCGACAAAATAAACAATCTTCCTAAAGGTTACGACACCGATATATCCGACATTTACGACGGCGAAACACGCTTTTGGATAGGTCTAATACGTGCAGCATTAAGTAAGTGTAAAGTGCTTATGATATACGAGTACCCAGACGACGTTACACCTAACTTTTTTGAAACTTTGCAGCACATTATAGAGACTTGCGAAACCGACAAACGAACACTTATACTATTTACCCACAAAAACGATTACGATAATTTAGCCGATATGATTTATGTAATAAACAATGGCAAAGTTAGCTTAAAAAAAGTTCCTAAAAAATAAAATAAAAATTAAGCAAAACTCCACCCTAAAAGGTGGAGTTTTACTTTGCAAAAATTTCAATGATGATACTTACCATTATATGTGTTACTTGGTTGTTCCGACCTATCTAAGACTCTGTTTGTAGTTACAATAGCTAAAAAAAGAGGTTAAAAACAACCTCTTTTTATTCTCTTTCTAAATAATTGTAATGTTTATTTTTAATTTCAGCTTTAAAATCCACTAGTTTTGGCTTGCTATTTTCTAGTGCTTTAGTAAAGCACCAATAGCACATACTTTCGTAACTTTCTTCTGCACCTATAAGTATTTCTTCCCCGCTTGTTGTAACTTTGCCATTAATTTTTCTTGCATTTACGGTAGCTTTTGCTCCACACTTACAAACGCTTTTTACTTCGTCTATGCTATCAGCTAACTCGATTAACCTTTTACTGCCTTCAAAAAGTTCGGTCTTAAAATTTGTTAAAAGCCCATAGCAAAGTACCGGTATATCTTTGGATATTTGTTTTAGTTGTTCTACCTGAGTCTTGCTTGCAAACTGACATTCGTCTACAATTACCACATCCACTTTTTTTGAATAATTGTTTTTTGTAAATAAATTTAAAAGATTTTCGCCACTACTAAATTTAATACAATCAGCCGATAGCCCAATACGTGATACAACTTGCGGGTTAAATGCTGTTTCAAACCTATTATCTACGCTAGATTTTAATAGCAGAACATTATAGCCTTTTTGGGTATAGTTAAACCGAGTCATTAATGCTTGAGCGGTTTTGCTACTGCCCATCGCCCCATATTTAAAATATAATTTAGCCATTTATCTTTTCCCCCTCGTAACTGGTTTTTGGTTACCATTTAGCTTAGTAGCGTTAAATTGTGTTAGTATAATTAATAAAGCAAGACAAAAAATTTATAATTTTTCTATCTAATAGTTTAACTTTTCCTTAGTAAAAAATCTAATAAAAAAGCACAAAATATTTTTTTTGTGCATTTTTAACATTTTTAATTAGAATTTAGTTTAGAGCAAGCCCTGTTAAGGTATCTGGATTATAAACTTTAGATGTATTACTATTAATAACAAAGTTAAATGTTTTATCTTTAGAAATATCTACAATATACTTATCAAAATTATCCACATTTTCACGAGTTAGTTGGCTTGCTAAATCCATCGTTTTGTCTTTATCTTTAATTAAGTTATAGATATCACTATTAACTTTTACCGCTTTTGCTAAAAACTTAGATGTACAAATTATGCTTGGCACGTTTAGCAGCATTTCTGCTTTTTGCTTAATTGCCGCAAGAGCCAGTTCTTCTTGAAGTTTATTTTGATAACTAATGTATTTATAAACTTCGGGATTTGCGGTTATTAAATTAATTAGTAGCGGTAAGTTATTTTTATATTCGTTATCTATATACATTATGTTATAAGCATCTAAAAAAGTCGCAAGTTTTATAAGCTCTATATTTTTATTGTACACAGCACCATCACTGTTCTTTAATCTGCTTATAATTTTAAAGGTCTGCGGATTTACATTAATTAATTCCTCTACAAATTGCAAGTCTAAAAACAGCGTTTTATTCATATTAAAAAGTGTAGAACTATCCTTACAAGCTAGCAAACAAAGTTCTTTATCACCACTATAATTATAATATTTGCTTATTACAAAAAACGACTTAGGATTAACACTCACAAGCCTTTTACAAAAACTAAAATCATTAAAAATTAAAGACTCTACTCCCATTAATGCTATATGCGATTTTGCCGCACAATCTACTAAAAACTCTTTATCGGATCTTAAACTATTGTCAGCATAAAAAATTGCAATTCCATCGTTTTCTACTGCTGCAAGCACAACTTCTTTATCTGCCTTTAAACTACCAGATGCAAACAATAATGATATTCCAGATTGCTTTACGTTATTTAAAACATAATCTTTATCATCCCAATTTTTCATAAAATCTCCTATAAAAAAGATAATACTTGCATAATAAAAAAATTGCCAATAAAAAGTTTAAATATTATGGCAACTTTATTAGTTTAATTGTATTTTTTTGCTATTTTTTAAAAGAAATTTATATTTTAACTAAAATTAGTAATCAGACCAATTGATTAATCTTTAAGTAGTAAGTTATTAAATTTTGCTATCTTAGATTCTACATCTTTCTTTTGGTTACTATCTATTAAAACTGATAATTTATTAGTTTCTTGACTTAAATAGTAGTAAGTTATATTATTTACTACATAATTTGCAGTTTTTATAATATTATCGTTACTACTTGATACAATAGTTATTAAACATAAGTTATCTTTTAGTGTTAGACCAACAAATGGCAATGGGACATTAGATAAAAAAGTGCCTTTTTTTAATGGATTATCTGATTGTTTTAACTTTGTAGGTACTTTTGCTTGATTAGCAATATCTGCACCAACACTACTTAAAACTTTAGCCCCCTGCAAAGAATATTCTAGCATACTTTTATAATCTAAACAATCATACTTTATGTATTGTAAATTTTGTGGGTCTCCTGCAAATACCCCGTCGTAATCGGAATAAATTTCTACTTCGCTACTAAAAACAGCACCCAAAGCTACCGCTGTCGTGTCTGAACCTCCTCGGCCTATGGTAGTAATATCACCGCGATCATTTATACCCTGAAATCCAGCTACAACTACTACTTGGTAAACATTTAAATAATCGGAAATTACACTTTTATTTATAGACGTAATAACGCTAGATAAGTGATCCCCTAGCGTATTAATATTTGCCTGCATACCAGATAAACTTATCGCAGATACACCCAATTGTCCAAGCATCATAGCAACCAGTGCTGCAGCTTGAATTTCTCCAGTAGAAACAATTGCATCGTATTCACGTTTGTTTAACGTTTCGCCCGAATAATCTTTACACAAACCAATAAGATTATCTGTGGTATTACCAAAAGCAGATACAACAACGATAATTTTTTCCTTTTTAGAACGAATTTTAATAAACTCGCAAATATCTTTAACCTTATTTTTTGTAGCTAAACTTTTGCCACCAAACTTTAAAACAACCAAAATCGCCCCTCCCGCGTATTTACTTATATATTATATGCTCGGCAAATCTTTGTGTTAAAAGCAAAATTTAAGTACAATCAAAATAATTAGACAATAACTAATACGATACTAGGATTTATTCAATTTTGCAAATGTACAATTAACTTAACCAAAAATCTAAAATACTGAATCTTATTTTACACAAATAAAAATCCACCAATCCTTTGGTGGTTTTTGTTAGTTAGTTTCACAAACATTAATATAACTTAATGCTTAATATTACCTAATCTCCTTTATACAAGCTATACAATAGGTTACAAAACTCGTTGGTTTGGGT
>CAMRVD010000023.1 GCA_947054085.1 uncultured Clostridia bacterium
CATAAAATAATTATATTTTATATAAACTGTTTTATTACTTAAAATAACTATAACATTTTGGAGTTTTATCCCGAAATTTAGTTGTTTTAATAAAATTGATAGCAATTACTAACTAATTAAACTTAGCGTTTTATATATACTGTGCTATTTTATATGTATTAGCTAGTCAAATAAAAACACCACTTTGGTTGCGAAGTGGCTATACTATAAAAATTAGTGATATTTTTTTATAAAAGCTAAAAATATAAACAAGTAAATAACAGATACATTCGATTCCGCAATATTATACCACTGACATAAGTATTGCTCCACTCAGGACGATAGTATAAAAATTATAGATATCTAAAACAATACAAATTACTCACAACACAATTACCTGTATTTTTTAAGAAAAATTTTAGTAATGTCTAAAATTATTAAACGGCGAAATTTAATGCAAGATGAGTGCTCACAAAAAACCAGCGATGGGAGTTTACTAAATCGTAAATGACCATTGCTGGCTTTTTTGTATTAAAGCGAAGTATTTACTCTACAATATTTAAACGGCGAAATTTGAGATTAGACAAGTGCTCTAAGTCTGCCCACGCTAGGATTTTACTAAGCGTAAAGACGATGTGTGGGCAGGCTTTAGAAAACGCAGTATAACTCAAATTTCGTCGTTTAATGGAATTTTTTGCGTAAGAAAGGTGGCAAATCGCTATCATCTATATCTATACGCGATGATTGAAAACTATCTAAAGAAGTTTGCTCTGGTTTATTAGCAATTTTTTGATGCTGAGGTTCTACTTTTGGCTGAGCAATAATAGGATCTTCTACCTTTGGCTCGGCAACAGTAGTTGGATGAGGTACAACTTCTGCACCACTACCACTTAAAGTTTTTCCTGCAACAATATCTGCAAACTTAAATCTTTCGGTTTTAGCTTCGCCTACACTTGGTTTTGGAATAGAGGTATCTTTTGGTTTTTCTTCTTCCTCGAACTTACTTCCAGGAAAACCAGTAGCAACAATAGTAACCGAAACAGTGCCTTTGTATTTTTCGTCTATGGTAGCACCAAAGATTGTATTAGCTTCTGGGTCGATAACTTCTTTAACAAGCTTAACAGCCTCGTTAACCTCGCCAAGAGTTAAGTCGTATCCACCAGTAATGTTAATGATTACAGCCTGAGCCCCCTCTATGGTTGTATCTAGTAATGGACTTGCAACAGCACCGCGAACAGCATCTATATTACGGTTATCGCCTTTACCTAAACCTATGCCCATGTGTGCTAGACCTTTATTTTTCATAACTGTTCTAACGTCGGCAAAATCTAGATTTATTAGACTTGGTGTAGCAATAAGGTCTGCAATACCTTGTATACCTTGACGAAGAACATCGTCTGCATATTTAAATGCATCTACAACACTAGTGCCACTAGGAACTACCTCTAACAATCTTTCGTTAGGGATGACAACAAGAGTATCTACTGCTCTTGTTAGATTTTTTATGCCAAGCTCGGCATTTTGCATACGAATACGCCCTTCAAATTCAAAAGGTTTAGTAACTACTGCAATTGTAAGTATACCCATTTCTTTTGCAATACTGGCAATAACAGGGGCAGCACCTGTACCTGTACCACCACCCATACCAGCAGTAATAAACACAAGGTCTGTACCCTTTAGCTTTTCGGCTATAGCAGCACGGCTTTCCTCTGCTGCACGTCTACCAACCTCGGGGTCTGCACCTGCACCAAGTCCGCGTGTAAGTTTTTCTCCTATTTGAATTTGTATAGGAGCATTGTTCATCATAAGAGCCTGTTTGTCGGTATTTACCGCAACAAACTGAGCACTTTTTATTTTTTCGGCTATCATACGGTTAACAGCGTTGCATCCACCACCGCCAACACCAATAACTAAAATTTTACATACTGGGTTTTGTTCGTTAAAGTCCATAATCTACCACCTATATTGTTTTTTTATCGTTTGTAAATTAAACGATAATTATTTTCGTGCATATTTAATGCTGCATCTAATATCGAAATTTCGCTACTAAAATCCGGCCTAGAATTATCCAGTAATTTTGGTGCAACAATTTCCACCTTACGTCCTAGTTTTTTACCTAAAAAATCCTTAATGCCTTTTATATAACTAACTCCACCACCTGATAAATAAATAGGCAAATAATCAGGAAACTCGTATTCGCACCTATCTAAACATTTTAAAATGTAATTTGCTATTACCTCTACCCTAGCTTCGGTAATTTCGTTGGCGGCTTTTGCCGAGTAAGCATTTATAAAATCCTTACCCATAACCTCGTAAGTATCAGTATCTTTAGCATCCCAATTAAGAATAATTTTATGTTTTAGCGATTCTGCCTGAATAAATGGAATTTTTAATACTTGATATAAATCTCCAGTTATATGCCCACCACCAAGCGAAAAACTATTTAAAAAAAGCAATCCGTCGCCTTGACCTACCATAACCGAGGTTGTCATATAGCCAACATCCACCAAAAGTGCATACCTATCGCGAATGTTTGGTTCTATTAAATATATCATTTCGGCTAAGGAAGCACTAATGTAAATAACATGTTTAATTCCCAGCTCGCTAAAAATACCACTAATGAAATCCATAAAGTTATTTTCTGCCATAACGTAGTTTACTTTAGCCACTAACGCTGTGGTAGGTTTATTTATTGGATCAATTACTCTTTTGCCATCATCCAGTGTAAAATATACCGAACTATGATTAATTAAGCTATAAGTAGGATGACGTTTTATTCCACGCTTAAACAAAGCTTGAATATCTACTTCTTTAACCTTTTTTTTGCCATTAAATTTAAGTTTAACATCCTCGCAGTAACTTAAGCAAAATTCGCCAGGAACACCCACAAATACTTCGGTTATTTTTAGACCGCTACTTTGTTCGGCATTTGCGATACTCATACCAATAACATTTTTTAAATCGGATGGCGAAAAGAATTTTCCGTTAGAAAAACCATCGTAACTAACTTCGCCTTTACCTAATATTTTAAAAGTGTTGTTAAGCCCACGTTCGCCAATTAAAGTTACTATGCTATATGATCCAATATCTACTATTGCAGTTTGTCTTTTTGCCATATCTTCCTTAAGTACTATATAGTATTTGTTAAAACTAAAATAATTATTTTAGATTAATATACTATTCTAAAATAATTGTAATATCATTACTAATAAATTGTCAAGTAAATAACAAAAAAAGATAGGTTACAAAAACCTATCTAAGATTACTAAATATTAGCTGTAATTTCGGTATCCTGATTTGCTTTATCTACTACAATAGGCTTGCCATCTTTGTACATTACTAGTAGTGTAGCTTCGTCAGTTTCGGGGCGTTTACTAATAACTTCAGTAAAAACTTTCCACGAATATGCTACTTTATCAAATAAATAACTATCTGCACTCCAAACCTCTATATTTACAACCGAACCATTATTAGCAGTCATAGTATAAACTAAAATTTTATTAGGATTATTTTCTTCCATATCTTTAAAGGTTATGCCCGATGTTTTTGCCATAACATCTTCGTATAACGCAGAGTTTATGCCGTTTGCACTAAATGCCCCGCTAACAAATTGTTTAACATAACCCGATAGTGGACTATTTATAAAATCACCTGCAGATGCTTGAAAGCTTTGACCAAAAAAATCTATTATTGGTAATTTGTACTTGCCTTGATCTATATCTGTTTGAGTTATTTGATCTAACACTTTTAATGTGCTGTCTATAACTAAATACGCACCTTCTACATTTTGCTTTTTTACAAGACCTACGGCTTCTCGCTCGCTGTAATAGATTGTAATTTTATTAGGAAAATGCCTTACAATTTTTTCTATCCTTACAAAAGGATTGGCTTTTTCTATTTTAGAAATATTAGCATCAAAATTCATAAAAAGCAAATTGCCACCAATATTTAGTTGTGCCGTATCTTTTATTTTAGACTCCACGTCCTCGCGGGTTTTACCCTCCGCAAATAGCCTACTGCGATTATTTTCGGTAATTACTGCTGTAAGCTGAAAATCAACTTTTCGCAATGTAAAAACCATAGTGCAAATAAGTACTATACTAATTATTGCACCTACAACAACGCTCCATGCTATAATTTGCTTTTTTTTCATTAGAAGATATACCTCTTACTTTATTGTATACGTTTAATATCTGCCCCAAGACTATTTAATTTTTTATCAAAATTATCGTAGCCGCGTTCTATATACTCTATATTTTGAACCGTTGTAGTTCCTTCTGCAACAAGAGCAGCCAGTACTAAACTTGCACCGCCTCGTAAATCGGAAGCATTAACTAAAGACGACTTTAAACAACCATGTTTACCATAGATTGTTGCAACATTGCCATCTGTTTTTATGCAAGCTCCCATTTTTACAAGTTCGTCTGCTTGCTTAAATCGAGTTTCAAATAAATTTTCGGTTATTGTGTTATTGCCATCAGTAACAGATAACATCGCCATAGTTTGGGCTTGCAAATCGGTTGAAAATCCCGGATATGGATTGGTTATAAATTGCTTACCATTAGCTTTTAAGAAACCCGAACTTTCTAAATATATATTATCACTATCGTAGTCTATTTTGCAACCAAAACTTATAAGGTTTGCAATTAAACTTTCATTATGCATAGGATTTACATTTTTTATAACTACTTTACCACCACACATCGCTGCACCTATTAAATAAGTGCCTGCAATAATCCTATCAGGTATTGGCGTATAAACAGTACCGTTTAGTTGTTTTACGCCTACTATTACAATTTTATCTGTTCCAGCACCATAAATTTTGCCGCCCATACTATTTATAAAATCGCATAGATCTATAATTTCTGGTTCTTTTGCAGCGTTTTCTATAATTGTCGTCTTTAAATAAGATAAACATGCACACATTATTAAATTTTCTGTAGCACCCACGCTTGCAAACCTTAATTTGGTTTTTCCACCAGTAAACTCCGACGCATCACATATAATTTTTTCGCTAGTTTCGGTTACAGTTATACCTAAATCCTTAAAGCCAGATAAATGAATATCTATTGGGCGTTTACCAATATTGCATCCACCTGGCATATAAGAAGACGCTTTTCCTAGTTTTGCAAGAAGTGGCCCTAGTAAAAATATCGATGCACGAATTTTACTTGTTAGTTCTTTTGGTAAAGTGTAATTTAGTTTACCACTTGCATCTAATGTAACATCGTTGTTGATTTTATTAACCTTGACACCAATTTCTTGCAAAATTTTAATCATGTTGTCTATGTCGCTAAAATTTGGAATGTTTTTTATGGTAACAATGCCGTTAGACATAACACTTGCAGCAAGTATTGGAAGCGTGGCATTTTTGCTGGTTTCGATTGTCACCTCGCCATTTAGTTTATTTTTTCCTGTAATAACATAACTACTCATAAGTTACTCCTTTATGTTGTTTTCCTTAAATTTTATAGAACTATAATAAATATTTTCTAATACACCTATTGCAGCCATAAATACAACAAGTGAGGTACTACCACTACTAATAAACGGAAGCGGTAAACCAGTTGGTGGAATGCTACCAGTAACAACGGCAATATTAATAAGTACCTGCAATGCTATTATTGTTGTTATACCTGTTGCAAGATAACATCCAAAGCGATCTTTTGCATTTTTGGCAATTTTAATTCCTCTTAAAATAACTACTAAAAAGACTCCTATAAGAACTGTACACCCTATAAAACCCCATTCTTCTGCAATTATAGAAAATATAAAATCGCTTTCGGCAAATGGTAAAAACAAATATTTTTGACGGCTATTAAATAGTCCAACTCCAAACCATCCACCACTACCAACAGCATACAAGCTTTGAACAAGCTGAAACCCTTCGCCTTTTGCTGCTCCCCATGGGTCTAAAAAAGCCATAAGCCGTTTTAATCTGTAAGGTTCTAGTAGTACTAATGCTACCGCTAGCAAAATCATAGGTACTCCAATAAGCACAAAGTGTTTAAACTTAGCACCACCAACCACAAGCATTACTATCATAGTTAAGGCAACACAAATAGTTATACTCATGTTTGGCTCTAAAATAATTAAAAAGCAAATTATTCCACCGCTTATAATTACAGGAAGTATTCCCATAAACTTTTTTACTTTGTTATAATTTTTAGCTAAATAACTGCTGGCAAAAATAACAAACCCAAACTTAGCAATCTCCGAAGGTTGAATAGTAAATAACCCCAAATTAATCCACCGTGTTGCACCATAGTTGGTTACGCCGATTTTTGGAATAAATACCATGCCCAAAAGTATGCAACTAATAATTATTGCAGGCCACCTAAGTTTTTTTAATATGTCATAATTAACAAATCTAAAGGCAATTAAAGCTAATAGCCCAATTATTGCACCCACTATCTGTTTACTTGCAAAAAACATAGGATTTTTGTAAGTAATAGTTGCTGCATAATAGCTTGCCGAGTACACCATCAGTATTCCAAAGCCAACAAGCATAATTACTGCAGCAAATAAAATATAATCAAATTTGGGTTTTTTTGTTATTTTTAATGCGGTTATTTTCACTTTTTTTGAGCCCCCGAACTATACCGCAAAAACATTTACCTCGCTGCTCGTAATTATCGAACATATCAAAGCTGGCACACGCTGGCGAAAACAAAACATTTTCACCTCTACTGCTAAGCCTATAAGCAAGTTCTACTGCAGACGACAAAGATGATGCTAAAAATACATTTTGCCTACCCCATTTTTTGGCAGCATCTAATAATTTAGCTTGAGTTTCACCCATAAGCACATAATTTTTTATAAGCGTTGGCTCATGGTTAAACACATCGTCAAAACTACAACCTTTGTCGCTACCGCCAAGAATTATGGTAGTAGGTTTAGTCATACTGTCTATTGCACAAACGGCACTTGATATATTTGTAGCTTTACTATCGTTTATAAAACTTACGCCATCTATGTCTGTTACATACTGAAGTCTGTGCTCTACTGGCTTAAAAGTTTTAAGACGTTCTTTAATTACTTGTGGTTTAAGTCCACAAACAAGAGCACAACAAATTGCACACAAAACATTTGATAAATTATGTTCGCCAAGAAGATTTATGTCCGATACTTTTGCAACCAAAAGCTTACCAGTAGGAGCAATAGTTTTTGTGGTATCTCTAAAATATATGTTGCCTCCCGATACAAAACAACCATTTACCCGTTTTTTTGTACTAAAATAATAGACTTTGCTTTTAGTGGGACGTATGCTTGCAGTAATAGCATCATCTGCATTAAGTATTGCGAAATCCTGCTGAGTTTGATTTGCAAAAATATTAAGTTTAGCATTTAAGTAGTCTTGCATAGTTTTGTGATAGTTTAAATGGTCGGGCGTCAGGTTTAAAAACGCCGCAACATGAGGTCTAAACTTATCTATGTGCATAAGTTGAAAGCTAGAAACCTCTGCAACAGTTATGCTGTCGTCGTTAGTTTTTGGTGCAAAGCTAGTTATTGGTATGCCAACATTTCCGCCAATAAATGTGTTGTCACTTTTAAGTAGATGCTCTACTAAATAGGTTGTTGTAGTTTTACCATTAGTGCCTGTTATTGCTATTAAATTACCCTTTAAGTATTGTGTGCCAAGTTCCAATTCGCCGATAATTTTTATATTGTGTTTTTCCGCCTCTTTTAAAATTGGACTATCTGGCAAAACTGCAGGGCTGACTACAATAAAAGACAGACTATCTAGTAGCCTGCCGTAATTGTTTATATCTATTTTTCTATCGTCATCTATTACTACAACTTTGTAGCCTAACTTTTTTAATAATTTACTAGCACTTTTTCCTGACTTTTGATAGCCGATTAGTAATACTTTCATAATCCTCCTAGATTATTTCTAACAGCACTACCAAAAGCCCTACCACAAGTGTTACAAAGCTATAGGAAACACTTATCCTTACTTCGTGAACTCCTTTTTTTTCGAAATGATGATGAAGTGGTGCCATTAAAAATATGCGTTTTTTTGTTAATTTATAGTATGCAACTTGAAGTATTACTGACACACTAGAAGCAACAAACATAATTCCTAATAATGGCAAATATAACGTGGTTTTTGTAAAAATTGCAAGCGATGCCAAAAGTGCACCTAAAGCCAATGATCCAGTATCGCCCATAAAAATTTTAGCCGGAAAACAGTTAAATAATAAATAGCATATTAGAGCACCAATACTACACGAAGCAAATAACATTAAGTTATTAATTTCTGCTATAAAGTTTCCACCAAGTCCTGCAAACAAAGTCGTAGATAGAACAATAATTAAAAGTACAAAATTAAATAAATAACTAACTGTTGTCCCCGTTGCTAAGCCATCTAAACCATCGGTTAAGTTAACACTGTTAGTAGTGGCCAAAAATACCAAAATATTAAGCGGAATAATACCCCATCCAAAGTTTACTGTTTTGCCACTAAATGGTAATATAATCTGTCCACCAACTAGCGAACTTTTATATGCAAAAACACTAATTACAATGCTTATACCAAGTTGAAATATTATTTTTTGATAAGCTCTAAGTCCTAAATTTCGTTTAAATTTAAACTTGATAAAATCATCTAAAAAACCAACTAAGCCATATCCAAAAAATACAACAACAGACATGCTTGCTAGTACAAAACTTCCTCTAAAAAATAAAAATGGAACTAAGCAGAGAGTTATTATAAATATAAGTCCACCCATAGTAGGAGTACCCGACTTCGATTTATGACTTTCTACATAATGCAAAATTACTTGTTTAATTTTTTCACGTTTTATAAGCGAAATAATTATTGGACTAAGTGCTAAGCTTACAAAAAAACTGACTAATAATCCTAAAAGTAATTTTACATAAAATTCCATAATTTCTCCTTTAATCTATTTTAATTTAGTAAAAAATTTTGATTAATCTATACAAAGCAGCGATTTAACTAGCTGTTTATCGCTATATTCTACTTTCGTGCCCCTAACATCCAGATAGTCCTCTGACCCTTTACCAGCAAGTACAATAATATCGCCTTTTCTGCTAAGTTCTATTGCTCTTCTTATTGCCTGACCGCGATCTAAAATTATCTCGTACTTCTTTTTTGTAAATCCAGTTGATACTTCTGTTGCTATTTTGTAATTATCCTCAAATCGAGGATTGTCGGTAGTTATAATAGTAATATCGGCAAATTCTTCGCTTATTGCTCCCATTATAGGCCGTTTTTCGGTATCTCTATTTCCACCGCAACCAAACACGCTTATTACTTTATTTTTACCAGCAATCTCTTTTGCCGTAACAAGAAGATTTTTTAATCCGTCTGGTGTATGTGCATAATCAACAATAATTGTACTTTCATTGTTGCTGTAACACTCGAACCTACCATCTACTCCATGTAAAGTTAATAGACTTTCTGCAATCTCGTCTAAAGAAAGCCCGCACTTTAATAACACTGATATTGCTACAATTGCATTTTGCAAATTAAAGCTACCTAGCATATTTAGTTGAATTTTGCCACTACCAGTTTTGGTAACTACTGTAAAAGTCTGGCTAGTTGTAGTATGCTCTACATCCTTAATAAATATGTCTGTGGTATTTAATTTTATATTTTCTGCACAGCTACTACATGTTGTTAAATTTTTGCATAGTTTGGCAAGTTGTCTGCCATAATCCGTATCGGTACATACTACTGCATGATTATAATTATTTTGCTCAAAAATCATTGCTTTAGATTTAAAATAATTATCCATATTTTCAAAGTAGTCTAAATGGTCCTGACTAAGGTTAGTAAAGGCTATTATGTCTGACATAACACCCCATAATTTCTGAAGATAAATGGCATGAGCACTCATTTCCATCACAACATGCGTTACCCCGCTATTTACCATATCTGCAAAAATTTGCTGCAAGATAATTGGGTCTGGAGTGGTAAAGCCAGTGCTATATGTTTGGTTATTATAAGTTGCTCCGTTTGTACCAATTAGCCCAACGTTATATTTACTTTTTAAGGCGTGAGCTATCATAGTAGTGGTAGTTGTTTTGCCATTAGTTCCAGTAACTCCAATTATTTTTAACTTGTTAGCTGGCTCGCCATAAAATATAGCTGCAATTTGACTCATGGCTTTTCTAACATCTGACACTATTAGTTGCGTTACTTTGCTTGCATTTATACTAGTGCTTGTAACTATTACTTTTGCCCCATTTTTTATAGCATCCGCTGCAAAATCTATTCCGTTATTTACCTTGCCATTTAAACAAAAGAATAAGCCATTTTTTGTAACTTTGTCTGCAACATGAAATAAGCCTTCTACATTTCTACGTTTGCTTCCTATTACTTTGCAGTCGATTTTGTTAATTATATTTATAAGTTTCATATCCTCTCCTTAATCAAATACCAGCAGTATTATATCACCCTCTTTAACCATAGTTCCCGGCGGCGAAATATGACTGGTTACTCTTTCGCCACCCCCTGTAACCAAGTATTGCAAATTAAGCGAAGCTAATGTGCTACCCGCTTCGGATAATGTCATACCGATTAAGCTTGGCAATTCTATAGTGTTTTCGTACTGACTTTGATCGTACTTAGAATTTGCTTCTACTTCGGCAAATCTAATGTCTATTATTTTTTGAAAAATGCTTTTTGCAATAGGTGCTGCAACCACGCCGCCGTAGTACGCACCCTGCGGTTCGTCTACATAAACGTATACTACATACTCTGGTTTATCTGCAGGATAATATCCTATAAACGAAGCTATATATTTGCCCTGAGCTATTGCATTATTTTCGTATTTTTGTGCAGTACCTGTTTTTCCAGCTATGTTGTAGCCATCTATACGTGCATACTTTCCACCACCCTTAGATACAACTTCTTCTAGCATAGTATTTATAAGGTCGCTGACTTCTTTTTTAAATACTTTTTTTAGTGCTGTTGGGGATTTTGTGTAGACACTTTCGCCAGAAGAATTATTGATACTTTTAACTAGGTGTGGTTGCATAACAGTGCCGCCATTAATAATACTACTAACTGTGTTTACAAGTTCTAATGCACTTATTGCTATGGTTTGACCAAAACCCATTCTGTATAAGTCTGGTAATGTTACTAAGGATTGTGGCATAAGTACCGCCTTGGTTTCTCCCGGGAAGTCTAGCCCAAGAGTAGTATCAAAACCAAGTTCGCTTAAGTACCAATAAAACTTTTTTATTCCTATTTGATTTATAAGATCCATAAATACGCAGTTGCAACTGTTATTAAGTCCTTGTTGCAACGTTTGCGACCCATGCCCCGATCTACGAGAACAATTTATACGTACTCCGTTTATAACCCTTGCACCACCGCAATAATAACAACTGCTACGGCTGGTTAGTCCTTCTTGTAAAGCAATAGCAGTAACAATAATTTTAAAAGTAGACCCCGGTTCAAAGGTATCGGTTATGGTTTTAGCACGGCTAAGTTCGTTAAGTTTTTCCATGTCCGTGCGATCAATTTCGTTAAGATTATAGCTAGGCAAAGTACAAACGCTGATAATTTCGCCAGTATTAGGATTCATAACCAATGCCGAAGCAGATTTAGCTCCAGTTGTATTCATGGCTTCTGCCATAATTTTTTCTACTTGTGCTTGAATCTGAAAATCTATAGTAAGCTGTAAGTTTAAGCCATCTATACTATCTATATAGTAGCTTAAAGCATTGTCTAAGCTTGAACCCTTAAGATCGGTTTCTACTAAACTTACACCATCTATACCTTTTAGGTACGTATTATAATATTTTTCGAGCCCGCTTTGACCATCGCCATCGCTAGATAAAAATCCTAAAATTTGGCAAAGCATATTGTCGTAGTTGTAGTTGCGGCTAGTGGTGGATGTAAAAAATATACCGCTTTGGTAATCACTTAATATGTTTTGTACAACTTCTTTTTCTATGTGTGATGCTATTAGTATTTCGCTATAGTTATACTTATCTAGCTTATCAAAAATTTCTTGAGATTCTATATTTAGACAACTGCTAAGATGCATAACTACTTTGTTTTTATCTTTAATATCGGCTTTTCTAACATAGCAATTGTATGTGGTATAGCTGCTAGCAAGTTCTACACCATTGCGGTCAGTAATAACACCACGCTGAGCAGTTATAGGAAGATCTCTAAGCCACTGAGCTAAGCCTTTAGTCTTAAGCTTCCACCCTCCGATAATCTGTAAGTAAAATAGCTTAATAAAAAGCAAACTTACTAAAAACACCACACACAAAATTATGGCAGATAATCTTTTTTTGACATTTACGGCTGTATATTTAATTTCCAAAATAAAACACCTCTTAAACTAATAAAATGTATATTCGCTTAAGAGGTTACAAATTCTAACTTTATAAATTTTGTTTTAATTAGACTATAAAAACATCAAATACAGCCGCTTATTATTCAATTAATTTTTTATATTCCCCTATTAAATTAAATGTGACAAAATCTTTGCAAAACAAAACCACCAATATCTTTGATCGGTGGTTAAATTGTTTTTTTAATTAAATAATCCTGCAAACCAGTTGCAAAGGTTATCAAACCAGTTGCTTTCGATTTCTGCTTTTGGTTTGTCTATCTTACTAATATTGCCTGTTTGTACAACGTCTTGTGCATCAATTTCGCCGTAACCGTTATTGATTGCGTTATCATACAAATCTTCGTCTAGCTTTTGGCTTTGATTATATAAATCGCTAACTACTTGCTGTTGCTGAGCTACTAGTTGTTGTTTTTGGGCAATTGAACCATTTAAACCGCTAATGGTTACTGCGTTGCCTATCATAAATGCCATAAGTGCACAAATACAAATAATTGCAACCGACAATATAATCTTGCCCCTTGCATTTAACCTAGCTCTTGCCCGTGTGCTAGGCCGCGAAATTATCTCTTCGCTTACCGAAACGGTATTTTTTTGAACAGTCACTGGGTTTTCGCTTGTTATTGTTTCGCTAAAATTAATCGGTTCAAAATCAATATCGCTAAAGTTAGGCCTGCGATATTCGGTTGTAGTGCTTTGATTAAGTCTACTAGTATTTAGCCCCGTAAAAATACGCTTTTGCTCTTGTTTGGTTTCTTGTTCTTCAATTTGAGTAACCATAACCGATTCTCCTTTTACAATTTTTCTATAATTCTAAGTTTTGCACATGCACTTCTGCTGTTCTGTTCTATCTCTCTATCTGTCGCCGCCGTAAACTTGCCAATAGGCTTACACTCTGCTTTATGACCACATACACAAATAGGAAAATCTGGTGGACAAATACAATCTGTACATAAATCTCTAAATGTGTGTTTAACAATTCGGTCTTCTAGGCTATGGAAAGTGAGTATTACTAGCCTTCCATTTGGGTTTAGCACGCTTACTGCATCTTTTATAAATGCACTAAGCCCTGTAAGTTCCTCGTTTACGCAAATTCGGATTGCCTGAAAGGTTCGCTGTACATTGCTAGAGCCGTCTTGACCTTTATATCTTGGTACGCTTTTTAGTATAATCTCCTTTAGTTCTTGTGTTGTATTTATAGGGTTGGTTTGCCTAGCATTTACAATATGTCTTGCTATGCTAGAAGCAAATTTTTCCTCGCCGTAGTCTTTTATAATTTGCTTAAGTTCGGTTTCGCTGTAATTGTTTACAACTTCCCATGCAGATAAATGTTGTTCCCTGTTCATCCGCATATCCAATTTAGCATTTCCCCTAAAGGAAAATCCACGCTCGGTATTGTCTAACTGGTAGCTACTTACTCCAAGGTCTACAAGTATGCCGTCAACTTTATCTACGCTAAGTTTACTAAGCACCTCTTTAATATCTTTAAAGTTGCTATGCACTAAACTTACTTGGTTTTTATAGTCCTTTAGTCTGTGCTCTGCAGCAGACAATGCTTCCTTATCGCGGTCTATGCCAATAAGTTTACAATTTTTACAAAGTTCTAATATTTTACTAGAATGTCCTGCTCCGCCAATAGTGCAATCTACATAGATTCCATTATCTTTTAGGTTTAGTGCGTCCATACACTCAGATAACATAACGGGAATATGTACAAACTCCACTTTTATACTCCAAGCCCCGATAATGCACTTGCAGCTTCTGTTAGGTCGCCACTACTATATGCGTCCCACTCTTCTTCCGCCCAAATCTCTACATGATTACCCGACCCAATAAAAACAATATTTTTGCTAATTTTGGCGTATTCGCGTAGTTCTTTGGCAAGAAGAATTCTGCCTTGCTTATCTTCCTCGGTTTCAAAAGCCGAACCCAAAACCATTCTTACTGGTTTTTGAATTTTTGTGTCAAAGATTGGAAGATTGCTTAACTTGTTATAAATTTCGTCAAACTTTAGTTTACTAAATGCGTACAAGCAATTGTCTGTGCCTTTAGTTACAACAAAACCCTCGCCAAGCTCCCCTTTAAATTTAGAAGGCATTCGCATACGACTTTTTTCGTCTATTTGATGACGATATGTGCCAATAAGCATAACATTGCCCTCCTTATTTATCTTTGAGTATTTTTATTATAGGTTATTGATTTTTAAAAATCAACCACTTTTGACCACTTTTTTACAAAAATTCACATAAATTGTAAAAATTTTAGTCAAAATTCTCACTTTTTTACATTTTTAGAATATTTGTTCTATACTATTACATTACAATTAGTGTACAGAGATGTATGGCTGTATTTTTTACCTTAAATAAATGAACCTAAGACAACATTGATGTTAAATAAAAAAACAGCAAATATATTGCTGCTTTATATTATGTTAATAATTATATTCTATTTAAAATGAATGTCGTTACGAAATTATATTCTTTACAAGTTCGTTAAGTTCGGGTATGCCATTGTTTGCAGCAGTTCTGCCAAAGTGACCGCGATCCTTTAAAAACATCTTTTTAGCGTCAAGAGCGTCGGCGTAAGCTTGTAGCATCTCTATACTAAAATACTGGTCACCGTTAGAATATATGGCGATTTTGTTTTTTACATTTTGTTTAACATAATTATACTCGTCTTGAGTATTCATAAATTCTATAAGCCCCGGAACTTTTAAAATATCATTCTCTGCCTGCCCAGTATAAGAAGAAATGTCCAGCTTTGCACCACTAATGGTTATAAGTGTATTTATTGTGCTATTAGTTAGCTTTAAATACTTTAAAATAAAAAATGTGGAAAGGCTATGGGCTATTACCACAGTGTTATCATCCAGTTTAAAATCTTTAACGAGATTGTCCATGCCTTTTTTCCACGAGTCAAAAGAAAGCTTGCCGCTGTTTATTAGTGGAAACTCTGCCGCCTTATACTCTGCACCCATGTCCTTAATAGATTTTGTAAGGCTTGGACCAAAGCACTCATTGTACCAAAACCCTAAGCCATGTAGTAACACAAATTTTTTCATAAACTCTCCTTTATTTGTTTTCTTCTTTATAGATCCTTCTGTTTCCCTCAGGATGACAAGATATAAATAGTTAGTATATAACAAACCATTTTAAGGTGACAAATTAATAATTAGTATATTAAATAAAGCATCCTTATGTTAATTTATAAACTACTATAAATTAAAATAAAATTTTAAAAATTTTTGCCATAATTATTTTTCTAAAACTAACACTGGAGTGTTGTTTATATGGTCTGTAGATGTAAAAAAGTATTTTATACCATTTTTTATAGTCTGCTTTTCCATATTTACAAGCCTGCCATGCAAATGCCCAAAAATAACAATATCTACCTTATATTCTTCTAAAAGATTTGTAAAAAGTGTTGCCTCTTTTGCCATATTAAAAGGCGGATAATGAATCATACAAATTACTGTATCGGTAGGGGTTCGCATTTTTTGCATGCTAGTTAGGGTTAATTTTAGTCTTTCGGCTTCTCTTTTATACAACTTTTCGTCATCGGCAGAAAGTTGTCTACCCTTTTCTGGTACTGTCCAGCCACGTGTACCACAAAACAAAACATCCTCAAACCTAATGCAGTCGTTTTGAATAGCACTTATGCTTGGTGGCAAAATGTTTCGCACTGCCGTTATACTCTTCCACCAATATTCGTGATTGCCCTTAATAATAATTTTTTTGCCATTAAGAGCATCTATCCATTTTAAGTCTTCTGTAACTTCATCTAGTTTCATAGCCCAGCTAATGTCGCCAGCTATGCAAACAAAGTCGTCCTCTGATACCAGTTTTTGCCAGTTTTCCTGTATTTTGTCGGTATAATTAAGCCAATTACCACCAAAAACATCCATGGGTTTATCGCAAGCGTTACTTAAATGAAGGTCGCTAATTGCCCAAACTTTCATTATTGCCCCCTTGCACAAATTGCCAAATGCGTTCTGTAACCTTTTCTTTACCAAGCCGTGTTTCGCTGCTTGTAACAAATATGTTGTCTATACCCACTTTTAAAGTTTTTGCTATTAGTGTAATATTTTTTGCTATTTGACTTTTAGATAACTTGTCCGCTTTTGTAGCT
The DNA here is from genome assembly GCA_947054085.1 of uncultured Clostridia bacterium. GTDB lineage: Bacteria > Bacillota > Clostridia > Christensenellales > UBA1242 > RGIG4790. The sequence goes on from CAMRVD010000023.1 coordinate 16,446, forward strand.
ACAATAGTTGTGTCTATATTGCACCTAAACAAAAAGTCAAACATCTGTAAGTCTTTAATGCTAGGCTCGTGACGAATGTCTACCAGCATAACAACCATTTTTAGATTTGTTGTTTTTGCAAAGTAGCCCTCTATCATATTTTTCCATCGATTTTGCTCATCGTGTCCGGCCTTAGCAAAGCCATAACCCGGCAAATCCACTAGCATAAAATTAGCACTAGTATTTTCTTCGTCCGTAATTACAAATTCAAAAAAATTAACTAATCTGGTTCTACCCGGAGTACTGCTGGTTTTGGCAAGTTTTTTAGTATTAGCAAGCATATTTATAAAGCTAGATTTACCAACATTACTGCGACCCACTATTGCTATTTCGGGCATATTAAAGGACTGATATTTACTACTATCAGCAACCGATAAAACAAACTTTGAACTTTTAATTTTTGTCATAGATAAATAGTAACAAAATTTACTTATAAAGTCAATA
>CAMRVD010000024.1 GCA_947054085.1 uncultured Clostridia bacterium
GTAATTTATCCTACCCAATAGTTCTTAACTTTCCTTAATTTTTAAAAATATAAGTGATAACAATGGTGTCTGTAACAATAAGTAATGAAATATAAGCAAAATAATTAGTAGAGAGCAATAACAAGGGTGAATGTGAAATCACACCTTTAATATCATAACTCATGAGGTAGAGACAGACAGATCTTTGTGACTTTCATTGCCCTCTGCTCTAAATAGTAAGTTCTAGGACATCCAGGGTTGTCTTAAAATCAATCACAAAAATAGACATGCTAAAAGAACAGGAAGAAAGCTCATTAAGTCTCAGCCCTACACAAAGAGCTACAGGCAACTAAGAATATTATTATATAATATATAACTTACAAATTCAATAATAATATTAGCAAGATCAATCTTAAAAAAATGTAATTTTAATAATTTAAATGTAAAAATTTTACAAATTTGTATAAAATTTTACAGATTACTTTAATTTTTTAAAGATTTATGTAAATTGGTCGGCTTTAATTAGTTCGTATACTTTGCTAAGCGGAACTAATTCTATATTTTTATCTTCTAAAGTTTTACAAAAATCTAATATTGCACGGGCAGTATTAATTCCGCCTTCTGCCCCAACATGACCTATTGCTATAGCGTAGCCTTTTTCTTTAGCAATAGCTGCAGCTTCGTTTAACCTATTGGTCACTCCCTGATAACTACGATTTTTTTCGGGCTCTAAAAACACATCACGACCAAGATATATACTTTTTGTACTCGTACAAGCTTCTTCGCACTTATCATCTAAAATTGTTCTGCTATCTAAAAAAAACATATTGTGTTTATTTGCATAATTGTACATAGCTTCCATAAGTTTTTGGTTTCTGCTAGCCCCCGACCCTATATGAATATTAAAGCCTTTTGCATTAGGAAACTCGTCAAAGCATTTTTGTAACTTTTCGACTGCAGTTGAGGGATTTTCGTAACTACCAATATAAACAGGGCCATACCAGCTTTCGGGTAAATTTACATGTGCTTGCATTGGCATATGTAAAATAACTTCTTTGTTAGAGCCAATAGCTCTGTCGTAATCTTCCTTACTGTAGTCTACAAAGGGCATGATTGCACAAGTTATATTAAAATTGCTATTAAGTAACTCGTCTACGCCACCACGCTCGTAACTACCAAAGTCGTCTATAACAATAGCAAGCAAACTTGCTTTACCTTTTTCTGACGAGTTAGGAAGTTTTATTGTTGGCTTCTCTTCTATAAGTTTTTCGTCAGGAAGTGTTATCGGTTCGTGAGATTCCAATGTCTGAGGTTTATGATCTTCTTCTTTTACTGCAGGGTAAGTAGACCATTCTAAGTCGGGGTTGGTGGCGACAGCACTAACAAATACAGGTTTTAAATTAACTACCCCTAGCATAGTAAATAAAATTCCAAAAAATGTTAAAAGTATCTTTTTCATACTTGTAGCATTTGCTATTATTAAAGTTATTATTCATTATTTTGTTATTTGACAACTATATTTTTATAAGTTACAATAATATCATGATAATTAATGGCACTGTTAAATCTATAATATATAAAAATCTAGAAACCGGCTACACTGTATTAGAGCTAGAAACTAGCGGAAAACCTATTATTTGCACGGGTAAATTTCCGATATTAGGCGAAGCCGAAATGCTAGAAGTAGAAGGTGAGTTAAAACTTAATCCAAGGTACGGAGAGCAACTAGAAGTAAAAAGTGTAAATATAAAAAAGCCAACTAGTAGTATTGCCATTCAAAAGTATTTGGCTTGTGGACTAATAAGCGGCGTGGGCGAGGCGATCAGTCGAAATATAGTTCAGATGTTTGGCGAAAAAACATTAGAGATTATAGATAAAGAGCCTTTAAAATTAGAGCAGGTACGCGGAATTAGTAAACGTAAAGCTCTCGAGATAGGTAGTGCTTATAAGGATATAAAAAAAATGCAAGAAGCGGTCATCTTTTTGCAAAATTATGATATTTCTATAGGTTTATCGGTAAAAATATACGAAACTTATAAACACAATACAATAAACGTATTAAAATCCAACCCGTATAAACTTATAGAAGATATAGACGGCGTGGGTTTTAAAACGGCAGATAAAATTGCATTTAAGTTGGGTATTGCAAGTGATAGTCCGTTTAGAATACGTGCAGGCTTGTTATATATACTAGGCGAACTTGCAGAAAATCAGGGTTCTACAGTAGTAATGCTTAATAATCTTTTAGAGGGAACTTGCGGCGTATTGGGTTACGGCGAAGATATGCGTGGTGAAGTAGAAAGAGAGGTCACTAATTTACTTATAGAAGGTGTTATAAAAAAAGTAGAACATAATAATCAAGAGGCAGTTTGTACCACCAAAAATTACACTATGGAAAAAAAGGTTGCAAGTAAACTTCTAATGCTTATAGCTAGTAGTCCTAACTATCATTTAAATATAGATAGTCTGTTGCAAAATTACCAATCAGTTAATAAAATTACTTTGCATCTAACACAACAAAAAGCTATAGAGTGTGCAGTAAATAATGGTGTAAGCGTTATTACTGGAGGGCCGGGAACGGGTAAAACCACCATAATAAAGGGCTTACTGCATATTTTTGATAGTTTAAACAAAAAAACAATGTTAATGGCACCAACAGGAAGAGCTAGTAAAAGGCTAGAAGAACAAACTGGTAGAAGTGCCAGCACTATTCACAGAGCCTTAGAAATGGGCGGCGGAAGGCTTACATTTAACCATAACGAAAATAACCCTTTAGACGCCGATGTTGTTATTATAGACGAAGTATCAATGCTGGATATTTATTTAACCTATAGTTTGCTATCGGCGATTAAGCTTGGCTCTAAAATTATTTTTGTAGGCGATAAGGATCAACTTCCTAGCGTTGGTGCGGGCAATGTTCTCGCGGATATTCTTGCTAGCGAAGTGGTGCCGTACGTAGAACTTAGCCAAATATTTCGCCAAAGCGAAAATAGCCAAATTGTTGTAAACGCTCACAAGATAAACAACGGCGAAATGCCCGACTTAAAGCAAAAAAGTGACGATTTCTTTTATTCGTCTAAGTTTGAGCCAGCAGTTGTTATCGAGGAAATTGTGGACATGGTAGCAACTCGTATACCTAAGTTTAAAGGTGTTTTGCCAACGGACATTCAAGTGCTAGCACCCGTAAAATCAGGCCTTGCAGGGGTAGATAACATAAATTTACGCCTTCAAGAAAAACTTAATCCGCCTCTTGGCAAGCCAGAACTAGTTGTGGGTAAAAAAACTTTTAGGCTAGGCGACAAAGTTATGCAGACCTCTAATAATTACGATTTGGAATGGACAAAGGTAGAAAACGGCTTAGTTATAAGCGGCCAAGGAGTGTTTAATGGTGACATTGGCTTTATAGACGAAATTAACAGCGTATCAAACACCATGTATATAACCTTTGACGACGGAAGAAGAGCAGGTTACTCGCTAGTAGAACTAGAAGACTTAAGCCTAGCTTACGCGATAACCATACACAAAAGCCAAGGAAGCGAATTTCCGGTAGTAATTATACCAATCCTTGCCGGAAATCCTAAACTATACAACAAAAATTTGCTTTATACTGCAGTAACGCGTGCTAAAAATATGGTAGTACTTATTGGTAAAAGCGGTAATCTTTACTATATGATAAACAATCGTTACAACGCAGAAAGGCTAACATTACTAAAACAGTTTTTGGTTGATGGGATTATTATATAGCTACTTTAAAAATCAAATAGTACAAAAATACAATAAAAAAACTCCTCAGTATAATTGGAGGAGATTTTACTTATTTTTAGATTTATTTCTAAAAACTATGGCACATATAAGTATAACTACACAAAAGAAAAGTTCCAAGGATGTTTCAAATATTAGCATTATGGTGTCCTGACATAAAAAGGCATAAAGAGTATATGCAAGCGAACTTACAACCCATAATACCCACGACCAAATGCTAAGGTCCTCTGCTTCTTTAGTTTTTAAACATTTAATAATTTGTGGAAAGTACGATACAAACGTACAAACCGAAACTATCGCAAGTAAAACATTCCCTAAAATTTCCATAAGTTATCTCCGTTTTAAAATTAAAAAGCCGGGGGTACCCAGGCTAATTTAAAGGACGGTTCAAGTACCGTCCATGGTGGCTCCCCCTGTTGCGTTATTCACTATCGAACCTATCAACACGTGTCACCAAAAAAAACGCCTTTCGGCATTTTTGGCTCCCCCTGTTGGACTCGAACCAACGACCTATCGATTAACAGTCGAGCGCTCTACCGGCTGAGCTAAGGAGGAATATATTCTTTTGCTTTACGCAAGTGATTGTATTATATACTACTTAAAATATTTTTGCAACCCTTTTTTATAAATTTTTGCAAAATTTAAATACAGTCATATCACTAAAGACAGGTAAGCATTATATATTTATAACAAAATAAAAAGTGTTTAATATCTCTTGTGTAAATGATATAGAATCTAAAGCTAAAGACAATTAGTGTTGCTAGAGTCTTTTATATATTAGTAATTGTCATTTAAATGGTAATTGTACTCGTACTATATTTTTGCAAAGTTAAATGTTTATAGTGTCTTTAGTATTATATGTATAAAGCTTGATAATATGGTATATATAAAACCAATTTTTGAAAAAATTAATCATATGGCATATTTTAATTATCATGCGAATGTACAAAATCTAATAAAAACCGGACATTGTATAAAGGCGGAGGTTGTAGATAATTACAACAACATAAAGCCCGCACTTGTTTTACATTTTGATAATAATAGACCAATGCCGATAAGAGCATATAGGTTTGAAGATTATTTTGTGCTTCTTAGTAGCCAAAATATCATAGTTGAGTTTAAAAATTAGAGTAATTTGTAAAGCAAATTCTTTTTTAGGTGCATTAAAAGAAAAATTTTCAAGTTTTAACAGTCCAAGTTCCGCCCAAAATATGACATTAAAAGAATATGCAACATTAGTTATAAAAAATAATAAAATGCAAGATAGTATAACTGCACAAGAAGACGAAAGTGGGCAAGTTTATTTTGCTTATTTTAAAAATGTAAGTGGTAAAGATTTTTACTATTTCGCAGTAGTAAAAAAAGGAACAGATGCGTTTTGGTTGTGCCAGTTTGCATGCGAGAAAAAGAATCAGCAAAAGTTTGAAACTAAGTTTAAAGATTGGGGCAAAACCATTCAAGTCTCATAATAAAAAAGAGGTTTGCACCTCTTTTATTTTTAAGTTTATATATAATTAATTGAAAATTTTAGTTGTTTTTATTATAATAAAGTATATAAAAACAACAACGAGAAATTTTATGAATAGTACAATTTTAAAAACCATTTATTTTTATATTTTAGAACTTTGTAGCGGCATAATGGCTGGGGTTAGTATTAGTTTAGGTGGGCTTGCGTATCTATGTTGTACAAGTAAGGTAGTAGGTTCACTATTTTTTGTAGTTGGGCTGTTTATTGTCTTATTTTTTGACTTTAACCTTTTTACAGGTAGAATTTGCTTTGCTTTAGATAAAAAGCCAAACTATATTATAAATTTGGTGTTAATTTGGCTAGGTAACTTTGCGGGTGCTGCAATAACAGCGCTACTACTATTATGCACAAGGCTAGAAGTGTTGCAATTTGAATGCTCAAAAATTGTAAATATAAAACTTAACGACAGCCTAATAAGCTTATTATTGCTTGCAATCGCATGTAATATGTTAATTTTTGCAGCTGTTTATGGATTTAAACGGGGCGAAAACTTACTAACCAAAGGATTAGCTTTGTTTTTTGGAGTAGCAGTGTTTGTGCTTTGCGGTTTTGAGCATTGCGTGGCTGATATGTTTTATTTTACCTTTGCAAATGCATGGAATATTCAGTCTTTTGCTGCAATACTAGTAATAACTGGTGGAAATATTTTTGGTGGACTATTTATGGCAGGAGTAGTTAAACTAAAGGACAAAATTAGCACTACCAGACAAACCTCTAACTTATAGTAGTTATAAAATAAAAATAATTCAAACAAAATGCAAAATAAAGAATAACTATTGATGAATGAATAATGAATAATTGGTTAAAAACACTTATCAATAATTATTCTTTTTTACTAATCGTTATTCATTAACAAAACACATTTGACTGTGGCCAGTCAAATGTGTTTTTAGCCATGGCAGAGAGGACGGGATTCGTCTAAAGTCCTTTATTTTAAGCTAACATATTTTCAACAATAAATTTCAATCTCTCAAATATTGGAACATTTGCTTTATAACCCTTTGGGTTGAGTGGAGAAGGATGATAAATAGGCAATAAAATAAATTTTTTATCAGTAATTACAAAATCAAATTCTTTCCCAACATAGTCAGCATATCTTTTGATTTTTTTGTTAAGCAAAGCCTGTGTTGGATGTAACCCCATAGTAAGTATAATTTTGCAAGGAATGGCTTTTAATTGATCCAATAAAATTGGCTTACAATTCTCAGAACATTTCTCAAGTTGTTTTCTATTTTCTATAATACATTTACAACACTCAGTAAAAAATATATCACCAATCGAATAACCAATGTTATTTAATAATTTTTCTAAAACCCTACCACTTGCTTGCAAATTTCCTTTTGTATTATAAAAGGCTCTCTTTGATTCTATCCACCCATCTTTAGCAGGGCTTTCGCCAACTATAATAAAAGGGGTAGTTCCAAGCTGAATACTAGTTTCAACTAGTTTAGGTAGTTCCCCACATAATCTGCAATTTCTAATTTGTTCACTTAATTTCATATTTTTATTATAACACAAATCAAAAATATCTCCAAAACATTCATCCATAAAAAATTGTCGTTTGACAATTCGTTCAAACGACAACTTTCTGGTGGACGGTTCGAATGTTTAATTCGAACCTGTCCATAAAAATTTGAACCCCAACACTATCTATCAGCATTCTCAACAATATGGCTCGAATACTCAATTCGAACCTGTCGATCGACATTTGAACCAACTAGTGTTCCGCCAGAGTGCTTTAAAAGGAGCGTTAGCTTGTCGAACCGTACCAAAAATCCTGTAAATATAAGGGTTTTTCGCAATTTTGAGGTATCTATTTCATATTTTTTAAATCACGCTTATTAAATAAAAACTTCTATGTCTTTTGAGAAGTTAAAACCTTTACACCTTGATTTATACGCTTGTTCGTAATGTTCCTGCCATATTTTCTCATAGTTTGTATAATGGTCATAATAAGGTCGTTCCAAATAGATTTCAAGTGTAGTATCATCAATTATAATTTTATGGATAAGAGAGTTTACAAATTCAAATGATTCAAGTTTAAGTGCTTTCTTATAATAGTCTTTAATATAGGATAGAGTATATTTAAGTTTGTCTTTATTACTTTCCAGATAGATTTCTGCTTCTAATTCTTTGATCCTATCTTCTAAAAGGTTTACTCTTTCATTTACATTATCACTATCAAGACCGTTTTCTATTGCTTTCAAAATATTTTCAAGAGAGCCCTTGCATCTTTTAAGTTCCTGTTCATAGTTTCGAATCAACTCAATATTTTTCTTTTGTTTAAATCTACCAACTAAAACATTTGCGATTATCGAAATATTTTCTTCATTTGAAATATATTCTGTTATATATGTTAAAAGGTATGTTTCAAAAAATTCTTTTCTGTAAGAAAGTGAATCACAATCTTTATTTCTTTTTCTGTTAGAGCATTTATAATATTGCATAAATTTTCCACAATTAGAAGTTCCAGCTTCTGCAAAATATACATTCCCACATTTTTTACAAAAGACTTTTCTTCTAAACAAATATACTTTTGAGGGGTTCTTGCCGTATTTACAATTACTTCTTACTAAATTTGTCTTTTTAAAAAGGTTTCTGTTTATAATTGGTGGATATATGTTGCAATAATACTCATTATTACAATTATACATTCCTGTATAGTACTCATGAGAAAGCATCTTGCAAATGTTTTGACCCGTAAACTTTTTGTTATCTCTATACTTAATACCTCTGGCATTTAATAAATTTGCAATTTTAGTCCCACAAGAACCAAGAGCATATTTTTTAAAAACATATTGCACAACTTTTGCTTCATCGTCATTTACAACGAATTTATGGTTTACTATATTGTAACCATAAGGTCGCTGACCACCTTGATAATTGCCTTTTAATCGTGTTTCTCTCATTCCACGCTTAACTTTTTGTGATAATTCAGCAGAGTAATATTGATTTAAACCTTCTAACAAACTCTCTAGGATTATTCCTTCAGGTGTGTCAGGAATATTCTCCATAGCAGATATTACACTAATACCATTATCTTTTAAATGCTTTTTATGTATAACTGACTCATACTTATTCCTTGAAAATCTATCAAACTTATATACTAAAACGCAATCCCACAGTTTTTCATTACTGTCTTTAAGCATTCTTTGAAAGTCTGGTCTATTGTCAGTTGTGCCAGAAATTGCTCTATCAATGTAAGTTTCGATTATTTTTAAGTGGTGTTTTTCGGCATATTCTTGACAAACACGAACTTGTCCTTCAATGGATTGCTCAGTTTGATTATCGCTGGAATATCGAGCATATACAACCGCATTTTTCATACTTTTCCTCCTTTGCTAATAGATACCTAAATCAATTATAACAAAGAAAGAACCTATATCGATAAATACTTCACAATATATTTGCTAGATTATATAAAAAATATGTTTTAATCATCTATTACAATAATATTCACTTTATGAGAGTAAACAGTGCAAGCATCAAGAGCAACAACATTCTTCTCAATAAAAGGATTAAAGTTAGATTTTGCACCAAATTCTTCATATTTATTGGGGTACTTTTCGTGCCATAATGCAGAGCAATGCCAATGTCCACAAACTATTGTTTTGTTTGGTTCGAATATACCATATCTATACATCTCAACAGGATTTTGCCAACGAGAACTTTGCCAATCTTTAAGGCTTGCAGTTCTCCAATCAGGATTATATAAATAACAATCATCAAAACAAGGAATCCAACCATGTATAAATATATAGTTGCTTGTTTCATAGTAATCAATACACATATCCAAAACTTCTTGTAGCCTTGTTTCTTTGGCAATTTTAGATAGGTCAAATTCTTTTATCATCCAATCTGGAAACAAATCTATTATGGTTTGAGCTGTTCCATTGTGTAAATCACCAATGTCATTTTTATTTCTTTTAATCATGGATTCCATTAAATCTTCATGGTTGCCACGAATAAGAATGAATTTGTCTTTATGGTTAAGAATGAAATTTATAATTTCTTTTGGTTGATGACCTCTATCAAACAAGTCTCCACATACAATAATTTTATGCTCTGGATTATTTATGTCAAAATGTTTTTCTTTTAAAGCAGACATCCATTCATCATAAAATCCGTGAATATCTGCACTTACAAAGTATTTCATCTACCCCCCATAAAAGAAAAAAATCGTGGTAAGACTTTGCCCACAACTTTTATTTGGCTCCACTTAATTTGGCAGGACACTCCAGAGTTGACACTACAATTACTTGTAGCCTTGCGATAAGTCAATTACTCAACCCTTATCTTTATTTCGCTCCACTTTATGGTAGGACACACCAAAGCCTTGAGTTTTAGAAATAATCTAAAACTATATTATATATTATAGCGAACTTAGGGCAAAATGTCAAGAATTTACGATTTAGGTGCAATAACTCCTTATATATTTGCTTTTGTTTGTGGCATTGTAGCATAGTTTTCGTAGTTGCAAACGGAAATAAAATATCACTTAAACAATTTAATATTTAATTCTTTTAGACCGGGCTTATAGCTCGGCTTCTTTGTTATTGACAATTTAATAACACTTCTGCAATATTTTCTTTCTTATTCGTTTGCAGCTACCAAAAAATTACAAAAAGAAAAATCATTTTACCAAACAATGCTACTTAGCCACTGCCAAAAGGCAAATTTATATAAGGAGGTTAAAAAATATGGTTGAAAGAAAAGATGAGATTCAAGATACAAGAAACTATTATCTCAAAGAATTTCAGTATTTTGATGGTGAATGTAATATCACCTTAAACATTGTTGACATCAACTTTGAAAACAGAACTATAAAAGTTGCCGTTACAAATCGTGGAAAAATCAGTGTTATTGAATACGATTTAATCCAAGATAAAAATGGCGACTTTTATTTTACCTATGGTTGTATGTTCGACAAAATCGAAGTCAATGACTTTGAAACAATTACAGATTAAAAAAGGAGTAAAAAATGGAAAATCAAATTAACATTGTTATCGGATCTTGGGGCTCATACAATGCCTGTAACGAAAGAAGTTTAGGCTCTGAATGGCTTAACTTATCAGACTTTGAAACTTGGGAAGAAATTGAGCAAGAACTTAAAAAACAAGGTTTTGACCTTAAAGGGATTGATGAAGAATTGTTTATACAAGATATTGAAGGTATAAACGATAATTCTGCTAATTGGGACTTTACAAATCCTAAAGAACTTTTTGAAACACTAAAAGAAAGTGGTGTTTTAGACGATGATTACCAACTAGAAGTTATGCAGGCTTATCTTGAATGCAGGTCATTATCTGACTTTGAAGAATTGGTTGAAGAACACGGAAACCATTGGAACGATGACATCTACTTATACAAAGGTTTTGACTGGTATGACTTTGGAAAAGAATACTATGACAACTGTTGTTACAATGTTCCAGAACAAATAGAACAGTTTATTGATTTTGAAGCCTATGGAAAATACATAGGCGATTATTATGCCCATGAATACAGCGAAGGCATAATTGAAATTTGTGCATAAAAAGGAGTAAAAATATGAACACAACAATAGAAGAAAGAAAAGAAAAAGCATTAGAGTTAATGCAAAAATTAAATATTTATAAGCCATATATAGAAGGCTTTAACAAGAACAACGAAGTTTGTTACTTTGAAAGGTTTGCCGGCTTTTGGGCTTGGCAAGATGAAGAACTTAATAACAAAATTAAAGAAATTGAAGAAAAATATAATTGCACTGTCTATGCAGTAACACACGAACTAACAGAATTTGGAGAACTCTATGACATGCTTATTGTAACTGATTACAAAGAAGAATGGAATGACCTTATATATAGAGGCACACAAAAAGGTTTTTATGCTTACAGTTATTGCTGGAATAAAGATGACGACTTTTGCAGTGAATTTGGAACAATTTTATTACAAAGTGAGTTTGGCGGAATTAGGAGGGTTGGATAATATGGAAAACAATTTAGTCTATGAAATAATCTTTGAATATTCAACTGAAGATTGCAATGGAATTGACACATATATCTATGGAGATAAAGAAAAAGCAGTTAATAAATTAAAAGAACTTATTGAAAACGAAAAGAAGTTCTACAAAAACGAATATTCACACATTGAAGAAAATGAATTTGAAACTGATACAAACATAGATGATGAAACTGCAAATGAATATTGGTGGAACATTGAATGTAAAACAGATTGGTATTTACATACAAATATAGATTTAAGAATAAAGGAGATTTTATAAAATGAGCAACATTCAAAAATTAGAACAAAATGAAGATAAAAATGTAAAGATATTTGCAAACTCAATTTTAACTTTAATGAAATCACAAGGCTTTTATCAAAGGTTATGTGAAGGCATAAATGAGTTTAATGATGAGTATTTTGACTTGCTTTTAAATACTCTAAAACAACAAAATTTTAACGATATTGTGGATGTGGTGTTATGGCTAGAAACTTAAACAAATACGGATATAAGGTTTGCTACAAAGAAGAAAATAGCCATAAAGAAAAAGTCCATTTAGTAACGAATAGTTTATGGCTTGCACTACACGAAAAACAATGGTATGAAACACATCCACAATTTGATAGAAAAACAAAATTAAAAATAATAAACCCTACTTGGCTTATTAAAGAAGTAAAAACATATTTAGAATATTCAAAACTTTGGAGAGGTTGTCCGTTTAGAGATTACCTCTCCGATTTTATTAAAAGGAGAAAAAATGATTACATTAAACTTAAAAACAAGTAATAAAGCTCAAGAGCAAATAAAAGAATATCTTGAAAATAATGTAAGCGAAACGCTTGCTGAAAAGATAAATAACGGCGTCAAAATCACAAAAGATAATAAAAATTTAGTCAATAAGAAAGACTTGGATAACTTTTGGAGTTTTGCAACTGAAGAGGCAAGAAAAAATGCTGAAAAAGGTGCAAGAGGTGCTTATGTTGATAATGAAACAGTTTTTGGCTGGGCTATTCATTACTTTGAAGAAGATACTATCGAAGGCAATTTATACAACGAAGATGGCAGTGAATATAAAGTTGAAAAACCTATACCAAAAGTGGAAACAAAAACACAACCTAAAAAGCCAGAAAACAAACAAGCAACCTTGTTTGACCTATTCTCTGATAACAATAAAGAAAAAATTGAAGAAATTAAACAAGACGAAAATGATGAAGAAGAAATATATGAAAGCGAAGAACCGATAGAAGACGATGATGAATGGACAGAAGAAGAAATGGATGAAGCATTAAAAGAAATTGATAAAGAGTTTGTAACAATGGATAATCAAGTTGTTAATACAACAACTGGTGAAGTGATAAATGAAAAAGGAATAACCAACTCTTTTGATGAAGAAACAAAGAATATACTTTACAACTTACTTGAAGGCAAAATGGAAATTAGATAAGGAGAAAATTATGATAACAGAAAACGATATTAAACCAATACCAAAATACATGTTTAATAATATTGAAAAGTTAGATAAAATCTGCCACGAAAATAAAGATGGCAAAGTTAGATTTTATAGATACTACACAAAATTTAAAAACGAACTTGCAGAAGTTATAGTTGCTTGCAAACATAGATATAATAAATTTTACTGCAAACAAGTTGTTGTGCATGGCATAAATACAGACAAAGTTTATTTACAAGACATTGCAAGATATATGGGCTTTATTAAGGTTGGCTGGCACAGAGAAGGCTTTACAAAATATCCAACTTGGCACGATTACGATTGGGGCTATAACGATGAAAAGTATTTTTATATTCCTTGCGAGATTGTAAATAAAGAGTATATTTCAACACTGCCAGAATACAAATATTCAGCTGTTGATCAATATAAAGATTGGAACATAATGAAATACTTGGGATTTTATAAAAAATACCCACAAACAGAACTTTTAGTTAAAGCAGGTTTGTCTGATTTAGCAACAAGCAAACAAGTATTAAGACTTTGTGAAAAAGATAAAAAGTTTTGTAAATGGCTTTATAACAATCGAGAAGAAATTAAAAACTATGCTTACTATACTTCTTCTATCTTAAAAGCATATAGACAGAACAAACCTATTAGACAAGTATATAACTATGAAAGGTTTAAAAATAATTACAGGCACGAAGGAAACTTTACTGAAATAAAAAGAATGTTAAACAAAGGAGAACTGGAACAATTTACAGTTTATTTAGCAAAGCAAGATACCAATGCTTATTCTTATACAGATTATTTAAGAGCTTGTGAATATCTTGGCTTAGATATGACTATTGAAAAGAACAGATACCCACACGATTTTAAACGATGGCACGATATTAGAATTGATGAGTATCACTCTAAACAAGCCGAAGATGATGCGAAAAAGAAAAAAGAACTTTTTGCACAATTCAAGCAGGTTGCCGATAAATATATTTCACTTGAAAGACTTTTAGTAAAAGACGATTATATTTGTTTAATTGCAAAAAGTCCAGCACAACTTGTTTATGAAGGCGAACAATTAAACCACTGTGTTGGGAGAATGGGTTATGACCAAAAATTCGCACGAGAAGAAAGTTTAATATTCTTTATTCGAAATAGGCTATGGCCTAACACACCTTGTGTAACACTTGAATATTCACCTAAAACTCATAAAGTGCTTCAATGTTATGGCGAACACGATACAAAACCAGCAGATGAAGTGCTTGAATTTGTAAATAAAAAATGGCTACCATACGCCAATAGAAAATTAAAGAAATTAGTCGCATAGGAGGAAATAAAAATGACTAACTATTATAGAATAACGGGATACGACCCAAATAATGATTATTGCTTTATCATAGACTGCAATGGAATGTTTGAAAAGAAATGGCAATTCAGCTCAATGCTAATTCAAAAAGGCTTAAAAGTGCTTGAAATAACTGATAGCGATACATTTATAGATGTAAACATAACTCCAACTGAATATGATAACGAACATATCTTTTTACGAGCAAATGACAAAGGCAAACCGCAAAATATAACTCAAACAATAGACGGCATAACATATAAAGCAATTAAAGTTGCGGACAAAATCTACATACCAGATAGAACACAAACAGTTTAATATAAAAAATCAGCCAGGAGTTAAAACTCTTGGCTTTTTTATGCTAGATTTTATTTTAAATTTTTCATTAGGTCAATAACTCTTGCTTTATTTTCTGGTGTTAATTTTTTATAAAGTTCAAAAACCTCTTTTGCCTCTTTGTAGTTTGCAATGTCTTCAAAGAAAAATTCTTCTGGTGTAGAGCCACAAGTTTCAATAGCATCAAGCAATACCTCAGAAGGCAAGGTTAATTCGCCACCTTCAAATTTAGAAATATAAGCTTTTGACCTGTCAATTCTACCAGATAATTCTCTTGCAGATAAACCGGCTCGGGTTCTCATCATTCCAAGTCTATCAATTAAAAATTTTTGATTAGGTGTAACATCTTTTTTCATAATTTTCTCCATTACACCTATTTTAAATGACGATTTATTTGAGGGTGCCCACTATTTCTGGTAAAAATTGATTGAAAGTAAGCAATTTTATGCTATAATGCTCCTATATTCTATATTTATACCAAATATAGTAAATGTGGGTAAAATATGAGTAAAAGAACAACTTTTATAGGGCATCGTGATTTTCTGCCAAGAGATATTGAACAAAGACTAAAAAAAGCGATAAAAAAAGAGATAGATAGCGGTTGTCGATTTTTTACTATGGGTGCACATGGTAAATT
This sequence comes from uncultured Clostridia bacterium, assembly GCA_947054085.1. GTDB lineage: Bacteria > Bacillota > Clostridia > Christensenellales > UBA1242 > RGIG4790. The sequence goes on from CAMRVD010000024.1 coordinate 15,012, forward strand.
TGATAGCGAGGCTTTTTATGTGTGCAAAAGTTTTAGAAAAGATTACAAAGATATTGAAATTGAAGTTGCTATAACCAGTTTTAATCAAATTAAACCAGATGTTGAAGAAGATGAATTTGGTAAATTTGTTTATGAAAAATTTGAAGGTGCTAAAACCACAATGTATGACATTGAAGAGGTCCACTTCAAAAAGAAAATAACTGAAAGCAATAAACAAATGATTGATGGTTGTGATACTTTAATTTGCTTTGTTCGCCCCAAGCAATATAGAAGTGGAGCAAAAACCGCTATGAATTATGCAAAGAGAAAAGGTTTACGCATAATAAACCTTTATAAGCCGGAAGATGATCCATTTTATGGTATGACAGAAGAAGAAAAGCAAAATTATTTTAAAAAAAATTAAAAAGGTGATAATGTTTACCACCTTTTTAACCCTTCATCTGCTTAATTTAATTATAGACTAGATAATGCTCTCATTACTAAGTCTATATCTTTATTTTCAAGTTCATGTATTATATGTAAATATGTTTTTTGAGTTGTTGTCATACTAGCATGACCTAATCTTTTTGCAACACTCGCAATTGAAACTCCTGCAAAAAGCAAAAGTGATGCGTGAGTATGTCGTAATCCATGTATTGAAATTACTGGTACATGTGCTTCCTTACAACGCCTATTTAATAAGTCATTCATAGTTGAGTTATAAATTTTTTCCTTAACAAATAATGGCTCGTCCTCAGGTTTTCCTTTTATAAGTTCAGAAAATTGAACAATAGTTTGCCAATCTAATTGTATTTTTCTAATTGAAGACTTATTTTTTGTTGGTGAAAACCCTCCATCATCTTTATAATTCCACGTTTTGTTTATTGATAAAGACTGATGTGAAAAATCAAAATCTTTTGGCGTAACAGCTAATGCTTCAGAAAATCGCATTCCAGTTTTTGCAATTAAAAGAATTAACCAGTCCCAATTTATTTCTTTTCCCAAATCTAAATGGTTTATAAGAGTATGCAATTCAAATTGACTTAAATATTTAGGTTTTTTCGCTCTCGGTGTTTTACCCTTGATTATAGATTTTCTTGTGGGATCTCTAGGTATTAAACCTTCATCAACAGCGTCTAAAATTGCTCCTTTTAATTGATGATGAAAATCCATAGTTGTTTGTCTTTCGTGGACTTTTGCATAATCGTTTAATAATTTTTGGTAAACTATTCGATCTATATCGCATAGCCTAATGTCTGGCACTAATTTTCTGAGCCAAGTTAACGCAAGAGAATATTTACTAAGAGTAACAGGGCGAATCGCTCCTTCTTTATACACTCTAATCCAGCGTTCAAAATAATCAACTAATAATTCAGTTTTATTGTTTTCTTTTGTCATATTTTAATCTCCTTATCTTTTTTACAATCGCAGATGAAGGGTGATAAGATTGTCAATCATATTAAAATATGTTCCAATAACCTTTTG
>CAMRVD010000025.1 GCA_947054085.1 uncultured Clostridia bacterium
TATAAGATTTATGTATTTATTATTTGCTAATTTGCTTTAAAATATACCTTTTTACCATTTGACAAACATAAACACAATTGTTACAATATTTTAAGGAGAATAAAATGAAAGTAATATTAACAGCAGATGTAAAAGCTCAAGGCAAAAAGGGTGATCAGATTAATGTATCGGATGGCTATGCAACTAACTATTTATTTAAAAATAATTTAGCAGTACCAGCAAATACTAATAATGTAAATATAAACAATGCACGCAAAAAAGCAGAGGCAGAACGTATAGAAGCAGAGACCGCTATGGCGAAAATGCTTGCAAAGCAATTACAGGAAGTAACACTTAACCTTAAAATAGAGGTAGGTGCTAATGGAAAGGCATTTGGAAGTGTTTCGGCTAGTTTAGTAGAAACCGAACTAAAAAAACTTGGTTACGATATTGATCGTAAAAAAATAGAATTAGACACGATAAAGACAGTAGGTACTTTTTATGCCAATATTAAGCTATATAAAGGTGTAAGTGCAAAAATTAAGATAATTGTTGCTGCAGGTAAATAAATTAGTCATAAAATATTTTAGTGCTTATATTAATAAATAAAACATGTTAAAATAACTACCCTAAAAGGTAGTTTTTTTTATTGTTTAAAACTTAGTGATAGACAGACAAAAATTATTAATAATTGCAATAATTTTTGCAAATACTATAATTAATGGCAAAAAGTTTTGTAAAAGGAGCAATAATTCTTACAATATGCGGGCTAGTTGGTAAAGTTATAGGTGCATTTTATCGCATTCCTTTTGCTATGATTGTTGGGGCAGAAGGGGTTGGATTATATCAATTAGTGTACCCGTTGTTTACGTTAATGATAACTTTAAGTACAAGCGGACTTCCTAGTAGTATAAGTAAAATTTTAAGCGAGCAATGGGCAAATGGCGAATACAGCTTAGCTAGAAAAAGTTATAAACTTGCTTTTTTACTTATTATTAGTTTATCAGCTTTTTGCACTTTAATTATATTAACGTGTTGTTATCCTATTGCAAAACTTCAAGGAAATACTAATGCTTTTGGGTGTTATTTGGCAATAAGTCCTGCGGTATTTTTCGTAGGTATTATTTCGGGCATTAGGGGATACTTTCAGGCAAAAGAAAACATGGTGCCAACCGCAGTGTCGGGACTTATAGAGCAAATTACAAAGGTAATTTTTGGGTTAACTATAGCATATTTTTTAAGGTGTTATGGCATAGTTTGGTCTACAATTGGAGCTCTTGTAGGTGTTACAATAAGTGAAATTTTTGCTAGTATTTATTTAGTGATTAGCTATGTAAGATCCCAAAAAAAGTTCGTACCTGTTATACTTTCTACCGTACCAATTTCTCAAACTAATAAGCAGATACTAAAAAGAATACTGGGTATATCTGTACCAATAGCAATCGGTGGGATTATTATGCCTATGAGTTTACTTATAGATAGCGGATTAATTGTAAAAATGTTGTCGAGTACTATGAGCGTTAGTAGTGCCACCACTTTGTATGGGCTTCAAAGTGGTGTTGTTGGTTCTCTTAGTAATCTGCCTGTAGTTGCAAGTGTTGGCGTTGCTACAGCTATACTTCCAAAAATTTCTAGAGAAAAGGCATTAAATAATACGGAAAATGTTAAGATTGCTGTTAAATCTGCGTTTTTGTTTGTACTTCTTGTATGTTTGCCTTGTGCTATTTGCTTATATATATTTAGCGAACAAATTGTGCTTGTTTTATACAGTAAAACTTTTACTGGTCAGCAGATAGATATTTGTATAAAGCTACTAAAACTTAGTAGTATAAATGTAGTAACATTGTCGCTTGCACAAGTAACCGCGGGTATGCTTCAGGGGCTCGGAAAAGTAAAAGTACCAGTTATCAGCCTTGCTGTAGGGTCGGTTGTAAAAGTTATAAGTTTGATTATACTTGTTAAGTTGCCAACAATAGGTATTCTTGGGGCAGAGATATCCGATGCTATATGCTATGCTTTTGCAGCTGTTATAAACATTTTAGTGCTTCATAAATTTGTAGCGTTTAATAGTGTTTTTGATAGTTTAAAGGCAATTGTTCTTGCAGTTTTTATTGGTGCAAGTGCATATGCTTTAAATTTATTGTTTGTACCAAAAGTAAGTTCGATATTTTCTTTATTATTAGCAGGGGGAATTACTGCTATAGTATATATAAGTGCCCTTGCTACAATATTATACTATAAACAAAAACATTTAAAACATCAGTTTGATTACAACCGTAAAGCATCAACACTAAAAGCAAAATAATATTAATTATTCTAAATTGAAGTTTTTAAACACTATTTATAAAGAAAAATATTTGAAAATATGCAGCAAATATTGTATACTTAGTTTGTATGGGCTTTTATATAGGAAATGTTTACATAAAATCTAATGCAATACTTGCTCCAATGGCAGGTTTTTCTGATGTTGGGTTAAGGGCTCTTTCTAGTAGTTATGGTGCAGGCTTAACGGTAACCGAAATGGTTTCGGCAAAGTCTTTAGAATATAATAATCCTAAAACAAAAATGCTGTTAGCATTAGAACCTGGAATGTCGCCAAGTGCAGTTCAGATATTTGGTAGCGACCCTTTATGTATGGCAAAAGCATGTACTAATACCGCTTTGCAAAAATTTGACATTATAGATATAAATATGGGCTGCCCAACGCCTAAGATTGTAAAAAACGGCGATGGCAGTGCACTTTTAAGCAATATGGCTTTAGCAGAAGAAATAATAAAAGAATGCGTAAAATCTACAAAAAAGCCCATTACGGTAAAGTTTAGAATAGGTATAGATGCAGATAACATAATAGCTGTAGAGTTTGCTAAAATGTGCGAAAAAGCAGGTGCTAAAGCAATAACAGTGCATGGCAGAACAGTAGCTCAAGGGTACAGCGGAAAATCGAATTTACAAGTAATCAAGCAGGTTGTACAGGCAGTAAAAATACCTGTAATTGCAAGTGGGGATTGCATAGATTATAACAGTTATAAATATATTTTAGATTATACTGGAGCGGCAGCAGTAATGATAGGTAGGGCTGCTATTGGATGTCCCGAAATTTTTGCTATAGTTAATCAAAAACAGGTTAAAGTAGATAAACTAAAACAGATAAAACAACATATCAATTATTTAAAAAAAGTTTATCCAGAGCGAGCAGTTGTACTAAATATGAGAGGAATAATTTGTCATTACTTAAAAAATTTAAGTAATACCTCCGATTTAAAATGCAAAATCGTTAGATCGGATTCGCTTTTGGAAATTATTAACTTATTAAACGACTTTTTTAATAAAAAATAACATAATAACAATAAAAGCTACATTATAAAAAATAATTTTTATAAAGCGATTATTTTTAGATTTGACTTTGCTTTTGTATTTAAGTTATACTATATAATAAAATAACTTTGTTTATTTTTTAACGAAATCAACTAATTTTTGCAAAAAATTTTAAATTAACAACTTTAGGAATATTGTATGAATAAAAAAACATTTAAAGATATATCGGTAACCGGAAAACGTGTGCTTTTAAGAGTGGACTACAATGTGCCCTTAGATGACAATTGTAACATTACAGATGATACTAGGATTAAAGCGACCCTTCCAACTATTAGTTACTTGCTTAAACAAAATGCAAAAGTAATAATATGCTCGCATTTAGGAAGACCTAATGGTGTTTACACCAAAAAGTTATCCTTAGAACCAGTTGCAAAACGATTATCTAAACTAATAAACACTCAGGTAAAATTAGCTAGCGATGTTGTAGGCGAAAGTGCTAAAAAATTAGTAACTGACATGCATGATGGCGAAGTTGTCATGCTAGAAAATGTTAGATTTTATAAAGAAGAGGAATCTTGCGACGAAGAATTTTGTAAACAACTTGCAAGCTTAGCAGACATTTTTGTAAACGATGCATTTGGGGTATCACATAGGGCTCATGCATCTACTGCGGGGATAGCAAAATATTTGCCTGCAGTAAGTGGCTTTTTAATGGGTAAGGAAATTATGGCCCTAAGTACCAATTTGGAAAAAGCCGAGATGCCGTTTGTATTAATACTTGGCGGTGCAAAGGTATCTGACAAAATTGGCGTTATTACAAATCTTATTAACAAAGCGTCGGTAATACTTATAGGTGGGGCAATGGCTAATACTTTTATTGCTGCTAAGGGAGGCAAATTAGGTTATAGCAGATTTGAAAAAGATAAAGTAGATGTAGCAAAAAAAATATTAGCAGAAGCTGACAAAAAAAATGTAAGAGTAATTCTTCCTGTAGATGTTGTAGCTAGTACCGAATTTAGCGAGAATGGGCCTAAAAAAACCATGGATGCATTTTGCATAAAAGATGGTTACCAAGCTATGGATATTGGAAAAAAGACTTGCAAAATATTTAAAAAAGAAATTGCAAGAGCTAAAACAATAGTTTGGAATGGGCCTATGGGTGTATTTGAATTTAAAAAATATCAATCAGGAACAAAAGCTATCGCAAAAGCTGTTGCAAAAAATGACGGAATATCTGTTATAGGTGGTGGCGATAGCGTAGCTGCTATACAAAAGCTTGGTCTTACTAATAAGATTACTCATTTATCTACTGGTGGTGGTGCATCCTTAAAATTGTTAGAAGGTGCTAACTTACCGGGGGTATCCATGCTTTTGGATAAATAACAATAACTTAAACTTAAATTTATAAGTTATAAAAATAACAATTATAATCTAATACTTAATGATAAAAACTACGAAATATTTCGTAGTCTTTATTAAATAGGAGGCAATTATGCAATCAGATAGCACAAAGGTTTTAATTATTATGGATGGATTCGCTAAGCCTATGGACGCTAAACGAAGTGCAATAAACAAAAAAAATACTAAGTATTTGCAGTATTTATCAAAGCATTATCCTAACGGACTACTTAACGCCAGCGAAGAAAGCGTAGGGCTTCCTATGGGGCAGACGGGTACAAGTGATGTTGGACACTTAACTATTGGTACGGGCAGAACAATTTATCAGCCTTTAGTTAGAATAAACAAAGATATTTTAAGTGGCGGATTTTTTTCAAACCCAGCATTACTTAAAGCGATAGAGAATGCTAAAACTAACAATAAAGCTTTGCATTTATTAGGTATTCCTACAGATGGCGGCGTGCATAGCCATATAGACCATCTTTTAAAACTTTTAGAACTTGCAAGCTTACATAAACTTAAAAAGGTATATATTCATTATTTTACCGACGGAAGGGATACCCCTCCAAAGTCTGCAATTAAGTATTATGATATTATTCAAAACAAGATAGACGAGTGTAAGACAGGCGAAATTGTAAGTGTGGTCGGCAGATTTTATGCTCTCGACCGCGACAACAACTGGGACAGAGTTCAAAAGGCTTATGATATGTTGACGGCGGGAGTGGGTGAGAAGTCCGAAGACTTAAAATCGGCTATTAATAACGCTTATAATAATAACTTAACCGACGAATTTATTACGCCAATTGTTAAAACAAAAAACGGCAAAGTTATTGGCACAATTAATTGTGGTGATAGTGTAATTATTTATAATTATAGGGCAGACCGCGAGAGGCAACTGGCATTGTCATTAAGCGATTATAATAAGCTAAGTTTTACTAGAAAGTTAAATTTAACCTTAGTTTGTATGACCGAATACGATAAGGATCTAAAGGGCGTAATTGTAGCTTATCCTACAATAAAGCACAAAAATATATTGTCCGAAGTGTTGTCTAAACGTGGATACACACAACTAAAAGTTGCCGAAACCGAAAAGTTTGCGTATGTTACCTTTGCTTTTAATGCAGGCAGAAATGATGCGTATCCAAACGAAGAGCGGCATTTAGTATCTAGCGAAAAATTAAAATTATATTCTGCAAAACCTCAAATGAGTGCAAAAGAAATTGCAGACGTTACTGTAGAAGCTTTAATTAGTAAAAAGTACGATAGTATTATAATAAATTTTGCAAATTGCGATATGGTGGGACATTCTGGGGACAAAATAGCTGCAGAAGTTGCAGTTAAAGTGGTTGACGAATGTGTAAAAAAAGTAGTGGAAGCTGCACTTAAAGTAAGCGGAGAAGTAATCCTTACTGCCGACCACGGAAATTCGGATATAATGGAGTACGAGGATGGAACTCCTCATACGTCGCATACAATTAACAAAGTACCGGTATTTTTAATAGGTAAACGCTTTAAGGGTAAAAAATTAAAATTATCTGGAAGTTTGGCAGATGTTGCTCCTACATATCTAAAGTTATTTGGCGAGAATATACCAAAAGAGATGACTGGCACACCGCTTTTTTAATATTGACAGAATTGTGATTTAGTGCTAAAATAATTTTGAGGTAAACTAAGGACAGATGAACTATTTAAATCATGTTTTTGTGCTAGCACAAACTGCACAAGAAAGAACGCTTACTATTTTGTATGTGTCTTTGTTTGTGCTTGCAATGGGACTTTTGGTTTTGGATACTTTGGTTATGAAAAAGTGGACGCCAAAAGCTATTAAAGGATTATTATTTATAATTTTAATAATTTCGTTTATTGCTGTTATTTTATTATTTATTTCGGCAAGCCGAAAGTAATAATTTGCTTGCGTTAATTTTGGATTTGTGTTAAACTACAATACATTACAATACTTTCCTTGGAGGAATTATGAATATTAAATTTTTAAGCTCGATTATATGTGCGTCAACCGATAAAGCTGTACCTACTTGGGTATCAAACAGTTTTCCTATTATCGAAATTGTTTTAGCAGTTTTAATAACTATTTGCAGTATATTTATGATAGTAGCAGTTGTTGCTCAAAATGGCTAAATTATGGGTTTTACTGGTATAACTGGTCAAGCTGACACATTTTATAATCGTAACAAAAGCGGCTCGCTTCAGGGTAAAATTAAAAAACTTGTTATGATAGACGCTGTAATTATAATGGTTCTTGCTGTTGCATTTTTAGTCTTTTCGTCTATTTACTCTGTTATTTAATTTTAATAGTGATAAATCTTAATAATAAAAAATTCACCTAAATTTAGGTGAATTTTTTTTATTCTAAAATAATTATTTAGAAGTATTTTCGCGTTTTTCGGTATATTTACCAAATAGTTTAAGTCCGCGAATACAAAGCTGAATTAATAACCAAATTCCAGCAAGACCTACAAGGGCATAGATTATGCGTGTAAACACACCTATACCAAAAGCCCACGAAACAAAGTTCCAGCTAAACACGCCAACTAAAAACCAGTTTAAGCAGCCAATTATTGCTATGCATAGGGCTACAATGTTTGCAATTACCATATTTATCCTCTCCTTGTAATAGTAGTATTTGCAAAAAATATTTTGTTATGCATTACTTGCAAAAAATTCTTTACGACGGGTATAATTAAGTGATAGTATTAAACATATAAGTAATTTTAGGAGTAATTATGAAAGAGTTGACTTGGGACTTAACCGAACTTTATAAAACTCATCAACAAGTAGACGATGATTTAAAAATTATAGTAGGTCTAGCAAATAATATTAAAGCCACAAAAAAAAGTTTAAATAGCAAAGAAGGTTTGCTTAATTATCTAAAACTTAGTGAACAATTTAGTAAGCTAATGGACAAATTAGAGTGCTATTTATTTTTAAGTAAAAGTTTAGATGGTTCGGATGTTTATGTAATAGAAAAATTATCGGAATTAGAAAACTTCTACGAAAAATTTAGTGATGACACTACTTTTGTTATGCAAGAACTAAAAAAAATATCGTCAAATGATTTAATGCAATGGAGTAAATTACCAGAGTTTAAAAATTATGATAATTTTTTGATGGACATTATTAAAGTAAAAAAACATACTTTAAGCGAAAAAGAAGAAAAAATTATGTCAGCTGCAAGTTTTACAACATGCCAAAGCGAAATTTTTGATAACCTAGACAATGTAGAATTAAAGTTTGGAAAAATAACTGACGAAAATGGTAACCGAGTAGAGCTTACAAACGCTAACTACAGTAAATATGCAAAAAGCACAAATAAAAATGTTCGTAAAAGTGCGGTAAAAAATATGCTATCTGCCTACAAAGCAGTAAACCAAACGTTAAGTACAAACTACCTTTCGTATGTAAAATACAAAAATTTTGTTGCTAAAACATACAAGTATAAAAATACTTTAGATATGTGTTTGCAAAACGAAGATTTGCCCAACGGTATACCTCAAGCAGTGGTTAAAAATGTAACTGAACATTTAACTAGTCTGCACGATTATTATTTATGGCGTAAAAATTTTATGCAACTGCCAAAATTTGAAAGTTGTGATATCGGGTGCGATTTATTTGATAAATCTATAGCAAAAGAATATACGTTAAGCGAAGGTATCGACTTAATAAAAAAAGCATTATCGCCACTTGGAAAAGATTATACCGACATGCTGGACTATGCGGCAAAAAATAACTGGATAGACAGCAAAGAACGTCCAAATAAAGATAGCGGAGCTTATCAACTTGGGCTATATGGGTATCATCCTTATATATTGTTGTCGTATAACCAATCATTTAGCAGTGTAAATACATTGGCTCACGAATTTGGGCATGCAATGAATAGTTATTATAGCGAAAATTCGCAACCATATTCAAAACACAGCAACTGTATTTTTTTGGCAGAAATAGCAAGTACAGTAAACGAAATACTGCTTAGCGATTATAATATAAGGCATGCTAAAACATCACAAGAAAAAATCAATTATATAACTAAGTTTTTAAATAATTTTATAGGTTCTGTGTTTGTTCAAACTCAGTATACCGAGTTTGAACTTTTTGCTCATGATTGCATAGACAAAGGCGAACCTTTAAGTTATAAAAAATTAAATGATTTTTATTGCTTATTAAATAAAAAATATCTTGGTAAGCATGTAATTTTAATGCCAGAACGTAATTATCACTGGAGCGTAGTACCTCACTTTTATAGTGCATTTTATGTGTATAAATATGTAACAGGCTTTATATCTGCTTGTGCAATAGCTCAAAAGATATTAGCCGACAAAAGTTACGTAGAAACATATAAACAATTTTTAGGTTTGGGGTCATCTAAAAAGCCTTGTGATGCATTAAAACTTGCGGGTGTAGATATACTTAGCAAAACAGCTTATGATAACGCATTTAAAATTTTTGATAGCTATTTACAAGAATTAAAAAACTTATAAATAAATGTAATTAAATGTGCAAAAAAATATTTAATTATAAATTATAAAATACCTAAAATGTAAAATTACATAAAAAAAGTATCATATTTTACAAAAGGAGTAATAATGTTATTTATTTTATCTGGGCCAACCGGTGTTGGTAAGGATACAATAATTCAGGAGGTAAGAAAAACTGTCCACCTAGTGCGAGTGCCAAGTTGTGTTACACGAAAAAAGCGACAAGGCGAGGTAGGTTATAGATATTTTACTAAAAACGAATTTTTACAAATAGCTAATAACGGCGAGTTTTTAGAATATGTAAAAGTGCACGGCGAGGACTATTATGGAACATTAATTGCAGATGTAAAAGATGCTCAAAACTCCAAACAAAAATATATTAAGATTTTGGATGTACTAGGTTACAAAAAAATAAAGCAGCAAGGAGTAAAGTGCATTGGAATTTTTATAGATCCACCAAGCAAGGACGAACTTAAACAGCGAATTATAAATCGTGGTGAAAGCGAGGGGAGTGCAAACCTTAGGCTTTCTAGAGTAGATATGGAACTTTCTATGGCAAAAGAGTACGACCACCGTGTAGTAAACAAAAAGTTAGATACTTGCGTTAAAGAAGTAATAAAAATTATTAATAGTTACTAATATTATCAGCCAAGCGGCTGATTTTTTATAATTATTTTAATTTGTAAAATAGATATTTTGTGACTATAACTGCAAAATAATTTGTATTTTTTGTGTGCAAAAATATGTTTATTGCATATAATAAAGCATGAAAAATCATGTTCATTTTATTGGCATTGGCGGAATTAGCCAAAGTGCTTTAGCGAGAATTCTTTTAAGCAAAAACATAAAAGTTAGCGGGTCGGATACCGCAAGTAGCTCAATAACTCAAAGTCTAAAAAAAGACGGTGCTACTATTTATTATAACCATAGTGCAGACAATATAAAAGGTGCAAATTTGGTAGTGTACACACCAGCAATACACGAAGATAATCCCGAAATTATAGAGGCTAAAAGGCAGGGTATAAAAATATTAAATAGAGCCGAACTGCTTGGTAAAATTGCCGAGGGCTACAGTAAAGTTATATCGGTGGCTGGCACACATGGCAAAACTACAACTACTGGAATGCTTGCAAGCATCTTTATTTATGCGGGCAAAAACCCAACTGTGCATATAGGTGGCGAGCTTCCAATAATCGGTGGAAACTTGCATATAGGTGGCAGTGAATATTTTATAACCGAAGCCTGCGAATACTGCGATAGTTACCTTACTTTAAAAAGCCATGCTAGCGTGGTGTTAAATATTCAAAAAGACCACATGGACTACTTTAAAACCATGCCGAGGCTAATTAGTTCCTTTAATGCATTTGCCAACAATACCGTGGACGGCGGTTATGTTGTAACTAATTTTATAGATGATAACTGCAGAAAACTTAAGTGCACAAAGTTGGTTTTACCTTTTGGCGAGGGCGGAGTGGCAGAGGCAACAAATATTACTAAAAATAGCGAGAACTGTTATACTTATACCCTTAAAGTTTGCGGGGCGAGCATGGGGCAAATATCTTTATCTGTGCCCGGCTTGCATAATATATATAACTCGCTTGCGGCAACAATTGTTGCTCTTAAAGAGGGCATTAGCATAGATATAATAAAAAAGGCGTTGTCTTGTTATACAGCTAGCCGCAGAAGATTTCAAAAACTTGGTGTGTTTGGTGGGGTAGAAGTTATTCACGATTACGCACATCATCCAACCGAAATTGCCGCAACCATTTCGGCAGCAAAAAAAAGCGGCAAACTTTATGTAGTGTTTGAGCCACATACCTACAGCCGCACTAAGTACTTGTGGCAGGAATTTCTAAAATGTTTTAAAGGTGCAGAAGTTGTAATTTTGCCGCCTATTTACCCTGCACGCGAAGAGCCTATCAAAAATATAACCAGTAGCCACCTTGCTCGCTCGCTTTGTAAAGCTGGTCAGTCCGCGGTAAGCGTAGCAAGCTTAGCCGAGGCATATAGTAAAGTTACCTCGCTTGCTAAAAGTGGGGATTCAATATTGCTTTTAGGAGCTGGGAGTATCGAAAAAATGTGCCCAATGTTCTTAACCGGGTAAATTTAAGCCGTGCGTCGCTTTCTGCTAAGCTTTTTGCTTAGTCACTTACGCTTTAAGTAAGCTCCGTTCGCAAAAAACGTAGCGAGCACTATCACAATCTTAAATTTACCCGTTTAAGATTAGTCACTAATTTTTGCCGTTTAAAGGTTATCGTTAATTTAATAGTTTAGTTATAGAAATAATTATCTTTGTTAAAATTAACTACATAAAAAAATATCGCATTTATTGCGATATTTTTTTACTTTTTATTCATAAGAATTTTGAATAAAATCTTGGTTTCGTTTTTCTATTTTTATTACTCTATTAATAATTTCTTCAATCTCATCTTTTCTTGCTTGGCACTTTTTATAGTACGGGGTATCGGTTTCTCCAATTTCACGCAGTGCTCTTAAATCTTGATTTACTCCATATTCTTCTTGAATAGCATCTTGCCAAGCTGTGCTATTATATTTATAAAACTTTGGACCTTTAGGACTAAAATAAAGAATACAATTTGCAAGTTGGGCAAAAGAGGAGTCGGTATGTTCGGATATAAGATTTTTTACATTTTTGGAAGTTACGCTGTCATCTTTTATGCTGTCAAGTTCTTTTAGCATTTTAATGCAATCCTTTGCGATTTCAAAGTCGTAGTCGTAGTTTTTTGCCTTTTCGTAAATAAAATTCTCCCAATCTTTAGCTAGGGCAGGGTAGATATACTTTAAACCAGCGTTTACGTATTCTTCTAAGTTGGCAGCGGTTTCAAGCTGTTTATCGAACTTTTCATCATAATCTCTTATAGAATTTTCTATATTATTTTTTATATTTTTTAATTCATCTAAACAATAATTACTTCCAAGCAAGTAACCTTTTTGAATTAGTTCTGACGCATATGGATATTCGTTATTTAATATTATTTGGCCATTTTTATCTTTAATTTGATATATATTTCCTAAATTATCATTAGAAAAATTAACAAACGCAACTGTAGATGAAAGATTGTCTGGGCCTGCTAATTTTTTTAAATTTCCATGAAAAGACAAATCATCATATATTCTATTGACAGTACCGGTATATTTACAATTTATATTTTTAGTGTTATCTGGTTTAATAAATGTTATAGTAATGGTATCGTTTAATGCCTTGTTTAAATCTTTTAGTAAATTGGTTTTTTTGGGCATATTGTTTAATCCCCAAAAAACCTCTTGCTCTAATTTTTTGTAATCATCTTTTTCTACTTGTATTCGTTCTTCAAATTCTTCTTTTTGTTTATTATATATTTCTATAAGTTCTAATTTTTGTTTTTCTGTGGTCATAATAGTTCTCCTTTTACAAATTTATTATATCACTAAGGGGGGGGGTATTGTCAATATGTAACATGATAAAAACTATATAATCTTTTTTAATCTATTTTATTTTTTTGTTTGCTGTGGTATAATTAGAGCATGAATATTTTAGAGTTAAGGCAAAAGGTTAAGTTACTACCACTAAAAAGCGGCTGCTACATTATGAAAGACAGTAGCGGCAAGGTTATTTATGTTGGTAAGGCAAAAAAATTACGTAATAGGGTAAAAAGTTATTTTGATGAGTCTTTAAAAACGCAAAAGACTTACGCATTAGTTAAAAATATTTGCGATTTTGATTACATTATAACTAACAGCGAACTAGACGCGTTTAATTTAGAAAACAACTTAATTAAAAAGTATCAGCCAAAATATAATATATTACTAAAAGACGATAAATCGTTTCCGTATATAAAAATAGATATGGCAGAAAAATTTCCGAGAGTGCAAGTGGTACGTCGCCCTAAAAAAGACGGCAGTATGCTATTTGGGCCATATGTTACGGGCGTGCCTATAACCGAGCTTATGCATATAATTAAGTCGGCCTTTTCGGTTAGGTGGTGCAACAAAAACTTTAGCAAAGTAAAGCTGCCATGCAAAGCTTGTTTGCATGGTCAAATTGGGGATTGTTTAGCACCTTGCGAAAGTGAGGTAAAAGAGTCAGAGTACAAAAAGACGCTTTTAAAAGTTATCGACTTTTTAAACGGCAATACTAAAGATGTCCGCAAGATGTTAGAGGACAAAATGAACAAGTTTGCGGCAACCGAAAATTTTGAAAAGGCGTTAGAGATGCGTAATGCTTGCATTATGCTAGACAAACTAGAAAGCAAGATGATAACTAGCCTAGGAATATCTAAAAACTTGGATGTTTTTGCACTATCCGAGAGCGAGGGCGAACTTGCGGTTATTAACGTTATTACAATTAGGTCGGGGCAAAATATTGGGCAGACGAATTATCCGCTTACGGGCGTAGTTGGTACAATTAGCGAGGTACTTAGTAGCTTTATTGTAGAATATTATAGCCAGCCTTCCCGTATGCCTAGCGAGATAGTAGCTAAACAATTAACCGAGGACGACGCTAAGATTATAGAAACACTGCTACTAGAAAATCATCAAAAGGTAGTAAAAATAACGCTTCCTCAAATTGGTACTAAAAATAAATTATTTGAAAATGCATTAAATAACGCGGTAGAGTACGCCGAAAGGTCTTTAGATAGTCTTGCTCGCAAAAAAGCACTTACCAGTGACGCTCTTGTTAGGCTTGCAGGGCTTTTAAACCTTCCTAGCGTCTACAGAATAGAAGGCTACGACATATCTAACATTAGCGGAACAAATAATGTTGCCAGCATGGTTGTGTTTGAGGGCGGAGAGCCAAACAAAAAGGCATACCGCAAATTTAAGATAAAATCTGTAGAAGGTGCTAACGACTTTGCTTGCATGCAAGAAGCCTTAGAACGTAGGCTACGTCATTTAGCAGAAGGGGATTTATCTTTTGGCGAAAAACCCGATGTAATACTAATTGACGGCGGCTTAGGTCAGCTTCATAGTGCAGAAAATGCGGCAAGAAGTTTGGGGATAAATATTACTTTTATAAGTCTTGCTAAACAAGACGAAGTTGTTTATACAACCACAAGCAGTACGCCACTTATACTGCCAAAAAACGACTACGCATTACGCTTGCTTGTTCGCGTTAGGGACGAAAGTCACAGGTACGCAGTAATGTTTCATAGGTCGGTTCGCACAAACAAAGAACTTTTAAGCGAGCTTTCTAACATAGAGGGCGTTGGTAAAACCCGTCAGCAACAACTATATAAACACTTTAAAAGTTTGCAGGCAATTGCAGATGCTAGTGTGGATGCACTGTGCGAAGTTTCGGGAATTTCTAAGTCTACCGCTATAAAAATTTATAGCTATTTTAATAAAAACTAAAATAGATTATTTTTTAGTTATTAGCCCCAAAGTGGGGCTTTTTTTAGTATAGTTATAGTTTTAACTACCAATAAGGCTTATTTTTTTATTTTTAAAATTTGTGTCTGGTTACTGCCAACTATTTTATAGTTTTTGTCCTTTTAATTTAAAACTATCACATTCATACTAAGACGCGTAATGTCATATATTTTAGTATGAAAAAAGAAAAGCCTCAAAAAAATAAAAAGTTAAATGTTAAAAATCTGTATAAAATAGTGTTTAAACTGGCAGTTAGTGTGCTGATTATTTTAAGTTTGGCGATTATTCCAACTCTTTGTATAAGTCTTGTTACGGTAGAAGATAAACTAAGCAAGGCAAGTAAGTACAAAGGTATTTTAGAACTTTGGAATATAGATACATTCGAGGGTGGGACAGCTGGCAAAAGTGCATATTTAACTAATAGGAGTATTGCATTTGAAAAACAAAATAAAGGCTTATATGTTATGGTTAAAAATTATACAGAAGAAGAGTGTAGACTAGCGTTAGCAGAGGGTAAACGTCCGGCACTAATTAGCTTTGGAGTGGGTGTGGGCGAAGATATAATAGATTATTTGTCACCACTTGTTGGTAATTTTAACGAAGTAAGACCCGAGTTTTTAGCAGCTGGAAAATCCGAAAATAATCAACTTGCAGTTCCTTATTGTACCGGTATGTATTCTATCATTACAACAAGCCAAAAGTTAGAGTCTGCGGGGCAAACCGCCGATGCTGGTTTAAGCAGTATTGTTACCAGCTGTGGTAGTCAAAAAACCTTAAAAAACGGAAAAGTTAAAACCACTTACTCGGTAAGTTTTGGAGGTAAGGGATATAACTCTGCAAGTTTAGCCTATAATGATATGTACGGTAAATTAACTGCTAGCGATACTGCTTTTAGCAGCGAATATAACCAAAAATCGCCTTATAATGCATACTGCGATTTTGTGGAAGGTAATTCGGTTATGTTAATGGGTACTCAGCGGGACATGGCACGAATCGAAAACCGCTATAGTCAAGGTAAAATAGATGGAGTCATTTACGAGCATCTTGCAGGATATACCGATCTGGCACAGTTTATAGGCGTGTGCAAGACCGATAACAGCGAAACTTTTGACGCTTGCCAAAACTTTATAAGTTTTATTGTAAGTGCGGATAGTCAGCAAAGTCTATCTAAAATAGGAATGTTTAGTGTACGTATGCAAAAAATATATTTCGAGGGCGAGTGGTCTAATGCCGAATATGCTCTTAGCAATCCTGTAAGTGTACAGAATGTATTTACAACCAAAGTTCAGATAGCTATAAATATACAAAATTGTTTTAATTAAATTTGTGACTAGACAGTCATATCCACCTCCTCCAGGGTGGCCTA
>CAMRVD010000026.1 GCA_947054085.1 uncultured Clostridia bacterium
ATATAAAACTAGAAAATAATTTTTTAAATTTTATATTATTTATAATTTTATATGATTAATACTTTTTTACCTATAGCAAAATAAAAAGTTTACGATTTTTCAACATCTGCTACCAAACATTCGGTTGTAATTAATGTACCTGCCACACTTACTGCGTTTTCTAGTGCCGAAAGTGTTACCTTTAATGGGTCTATTATTCCGCAATCTAGCATATTGCAGTATTTTGCATTTAAAGCATCGTAACCATATCCAATATCGCTATCATTTAGTATTTCTTTTATAATTACGCCATCGTCTTGATATGCGTTTTTAGCAATTTGTCTTGCAGGTGCTTCTAGACTTTTTAATATAATATCTGCACCAGTTTTTTCGTCGCCAGTAAGCGAATTTATAAGAACATTTAAATTATCTTTACATTTAAGAAGTGCTGTACCACCGCCAGGCACAATTCCGCTTAAAGTTGCAGCTTTGGTAGCGTTTAGGGCATCTTCTATCCTAAGTTTTTTTTCTTGCATTTCGACTTCGGTAGGAGCTCCAACGCTTATAACTGCAACACTTCCGGTAAGCTTTGCTATACGCTCTGCTAATTGATTAGATGTTTCGTTATCTGCTTGATTTTGTTTTTGCCTTAAACTGTTTATATAATCTATTGTTTTGCTGTTTTCAATAGGATTAATTATTGTAGTATTGTTTGCACTTACTATAACTTTATCTACCTTGCCTAAATCGTTAATGTCTGCACTGGTTATCTCCTTAGATAACTCCGGACTAAATAAACTTGCACCAGTTAACGCACATACATCTTCTAAAAAGTCGTTACGTTTGTCTGCAAAGTAAGGAGCTTTTACTGCAACTACATTTAAGTTGCCCCTAAGTTTATTTACAACAAGCATACTAATTACTTCTACCTCGTAATCTTCTGCAATAATAAGTAGTGGAAATGCTTTTTGATTGGCTATTTCTAAAACTGGCAATATTGTATTTATACTAGATATTTTTTGATTTGTTACTAAAACTTTGGCATTTATAAGTTCTGCGGTCATCTTTTCTTGGTTTGTGGTCATATATGGCGAAACATATCCGCGTTCAAACTCGAGACCCTCTACAAATTTTAAATCTGTATAGCTGGTTTTACCTTCTTCTAATGTAACTATACCGTTTGCGCCTACTTTTTGTATTGCATTTGCTATAAGTTCACCAATTTCTTCGTCGCCAGCAGAAATTGTTGCTATGCTTTTTTGATCTTCTACATTTTCAATTTTTTTGCTTAAGCCAATTAAACTATTTTTTACATTTTGCAAAGCTTTGTGCATGCCTCGTTTTACTTGCATAGGGCTAGCACCGGCTTCTACTATTTTAATACCTTCTGATACCATGCTTTGAGCAAGCACACAGGCAGTTGTAGTTCCATCACCTGCAATGTTATTAGTTTGATTGCATACTTGCTTTATTAAGTTTGCTCCCATGTTTTCAAACGGGTCTTCTAGCTCTATATCCTTTGCTATTGTTACTCCGTCGTTTGTAATTAATGGGGTAGAGTATTTGCGTTCTAGCACAACATTTCGACCTTTTGGCCCAAGAGTAACCTTAACGCTATCTGCAAGCTTATCTACACCTAATTTTAGTTTTTTACGAGCAGCCTCGCCGCTTAAAATCTGTTTCATATGTTTATTCTCCAATCTTTGCTAAAATATCTGCTTGACGCATAATTATATATTCCTGCTTGTCTATAACAACAGGTGAACCACCGTATTTACTATATAAAATTTTATCACCTTCTTTTACTTGCAAAGTTTCCTTTTTGCCGTCGGTAGTTGTGCCATTACCTACTGCCACAACTTTTCCAAAAAAAGGCTTTTCGGCAGAAGTTGACGGAAGGGTTAGACCGCTTAGGGTTTCTTTTTCGGGGGTTGGTAATATTAATACGCGGTCGAATAATGGAATAATTTTCATAAGCTTCTCCTTAACTATATAATAATAAAACTATAAACAAATTTTAAAAATCGATGCCGCAAACGAATTTTATATTTAAATTGTATTTTTTGCACATTTACTTTTTATTTTGGCATTTATAATTATGTATTTGCATAAGTTTTACTAAGCTAATTATATATTATAGGAGATTGCGTTTAGTCTTGACACTGACAGATTTTTATAAAAATTATCGAGTAAAACATGTCAAAAATAAAAAAATTGGCAAAATTTTACTATGGGCTGTAATATTATCAGCCATTGTTCTATTAATAGTATCGCTCGTGCTTAGAGGATCGCCGCACAAAAAATATCAAGCAAAAAATTTTTATTTTGTGTATGCAGGTAAATATAACAGTCAAGCAAAAGCTACCGAAATAAGTAAACAGGTATCCGACCTTGGCGGAGCAGGAGTGATTTATACTATAGGTAATACTTTGTTTGTAGTGGCAGGTGCGTATTCTAATATGGAAGATGCAGTAATAGTAAAATCGCAAATTAGTACAACATTTAGCGAAGCAGACGTGTTAAAAGTTAGTACAAAATCGTTTAGTAAACCCGTAAGTAAAGCAGTAGACAATATACAAGTATGTAAAAATTATTACCGCGATCTTAATGAACTTTGTTTGGAACTACAAAATTATAGTTTGGCGTACGATGTTGGCGAAATTGATATTAGTGATGTTTATAAAAAACTAATGACAATTAAGCAAAACTTTACAAATTTATCTAATAGCCTTATAAAAGATGATCATTATAGTAAAACAATGTATGCAAGTAGTTTAGTTGTATTAGAACACTTTGGAAGTTTTTTTTCGTCTGCTTTTGCATCAAATAGCCCTAGTAAGTATTTAAAGAAATTGCATGTTTCTATAATAGTAGAATTTGTTAATATGTGCGGACTAATTTAGTTACTTTAAAAGTAAAAAATATAAAAAACTTTATAAAACTATTTGAAAAAATCTCTTTTTATGGTAAAATAATAATATATTACGTAAGGAGGCAGATAAAGTGGGTCTAATGAATTGGCTACTAAAAGGCATCGGCTTTGAAGACGAAGAAGACCAAGAGGCAGAGGCAATCCGCTTAGAGCGTAAAATTCAAAAGCAAAAGCTTAAGGATGCTAAGCGTAAACAACGTGAGGCCGAAAGGTTAGAGCGTACCAATCAAAAACTTTCCCGCTACGACGACGGCGAAGAAGAAAATATTTCTAAGTCTAATGCAGAACTAGTACTAAGCAAAAATAGTTATGCAAGTAACCCAGATCAGTTTAATATATCTGCTAAACAATCAACAGAAGAAACATCCGAAAATTATGGCGGCTATGGCTCTAACTATAATCAATCGGGCAACATGGGTGGTTATGGTTCTAAAAATGTTGTTTTCTTTTATCCTAAATCTTACGACGAAGTTAATAAACTTATAGATTATCTAAAACAAGGCGAATCTGTTATGTTAAATCTCGATAACGTTTCTGATGCCGAAGCTCAGCGTATGCTAGACTTTGCAAGTGGTGCAGTTTATGCACTTAATGGCTCTATTCAGCGAGTTAGCGGAAACATATTTTTGTTGACTCCAGAGGGTTTGAACATAATGGTACCTAAATCTTAGGGCAAATTTTGGCACAATATTTCGCTTACATCAAAAAGCCAGCACTACTCATTTACAGGGAGTAAAATCGTATCGCTGGCTTTTTGTGTGTACTCATCTTGTACTAAACTTTGCCCTAAGATTGCAATGTTTATAAACAAGTAAAAACTGCTACTTGTCACTTACGCTTAAGTAAGCTCATAGACTGCTTTTCTTTTTTCTTTATTCTTCATCTAATTCTTGCCATTAATATTTTATATCAACACTCATCTTGTGTATATTTTGGCCTAATTTTTTATAAAAATAGTAAAAAATTTTGCACTAATCTTTTGACGGGCTAAGACAAAGGCAAGATTTAGTGGATAACTATGTTACAATAAAAATTCCCATGCGGTCATTTACGCTTTAGTAAACTCCCTTTGGGAATTTTTTTGTGCCTCGTTCTTCATCTAAATTTAAGGCTAAGACAATTTTAGCACAATACTTCGCCAAACTATCAAAAAGCCAGCTACTTGCCATTTACGATTAGGTAAACTCTTGTCGTGTGTGGGGTGGGGTATTGTCAATAGAGAATTCTATTTTTTATTGATTAATTTTTTTAACGTAGATTTTTGAGGAGAAGATTGCTGTTTAATTTTACTATTTTCTGCTCTAAGGTAGTCTATATCTTTTTGTTGGGTTTTAATTATGTCCTCTTTTTGTTTTATAAGGCTATTAACTTGGCTTTTTTTGTAACCAAAAAGGCCAGTTTTAAGGTTGTCCATAGTGTTCTCCTTTTTATTAGTGTGCGTAAAAAGTAAGCGATATATACCAAACACTTTGCTATTATGTTTGACAAATTTAAGCTAAATAAATTAAACTATACACAAGAGGAATTATGTATAAAGTACTTTTTGTGTGTGTTGGTGCGACTTGCAGAAGCCCCATGGCAAGTATTTTGTTTAATAGATTGATTAAAGAAAAAAATATTGTTGGGGTAAAAAGTAATTTTTGTGGACTAAATGTACAATACGGAAGCAAAATTAATAATTTTGCAAAAGCTGCATTAAAGGAATATGGTGTTTTTAGAACTACTGGTACTCCTACACAAATAAATGGTAAACATTTAGCAGAGAATAATTTAATAGTTTGTTTAACGCAAGATTACGCGGAGGCTTTAAAAAATATGGCTGCAGATAAGTTTAGGGACAAAATTATTAGTTTTAAAGACTTAGGTGAAGGCGATGTTTTAGATCCATATGGTAAAGACTTTTATACTTACCAAAAGTGTTTAGCACAAATAAGTAAAAGTTTGTATAGGCTTATAGAAATTTTAAAAAATCAAAACATAATTAAGGAAAGAAAATGTTCAAAAAAATAGCAATAGCTGCCGATCATAACGGCGACGAATATATTACTTATGTAAAGGATGCGTTAATAAAGGCAGGAATAGAATATGTTGTGCCAAGTTATAAAAGCGAAGCTGCTAATGATTATCCAGATATATACGCAGAGGTTTATAAACTATTTACTTCTGGCGAAATAGACGGAATGATATTACTTTGCGGTACTGGCGTTGGCATGTGCATGTGTGCTAACAAAAGCCGTGGCGTTAGGTGTGTTTGGGCAAATAATAAGGCTGTTGCGGTTTATGGCAGAGTTCACGAAAATGCTAATGCACTAGCCCTTGGTGTTGGCTACCAAGACCCAAAAATTGGGCTTAAAGTAAGCTTAAGTAAAAAGCAAATAAAAAGTGTTGTTACAAGCTTTGTAAAAACACCTTTTAGTGAAGCTGCCCGTCATATTAGACGAGTAGAAAAGCTAGAAAACCTAATGTAAATTTAAACTTAAAATTAACAACGATTTTTAAGTATAAAGATAGTAAAATTAAAGAGATTACACAAAGAGAAAGGTTATGGAAAACAAACAAAAATTAGGCAGAATAATTACACTTACTGCAATTAAAACATTAATTGCATTTGTTATTATTGCATTTTTTGCGTGTTTGGCAGTATATATAATAAATCCAAAATTTGCAGCCGAAGTTACGGGTAACATTGGTTGGCATTCTGCAGAGGTTAACTGTTACGAACTTGTGTATGCTAGGAGCAAATCTAATAGCGACCTATATAACCTAATTGTTAAAATGGACAATACAAAAAAATATGCTAAGCAAAACGAATACATAGACAAGCTAACATCTAACGATAAATACCTAGAGTTTTGCGATAATATGAACGCGAGCGTAGTAGAAGCCTTTAATAATGGGCAATTAGCAAAAAATAAAATATCACTTATATATGGAATTAACGAGTATATAACAAGCAAAAAAATTATTAATTTAATAAAAATGGGTAAGTACGAAGACGCATTTAACGTTGCAACTGCTAGTATTAACACAGACCAAAGCTACGAAGTTACGCTATATTACTATGTGGATTATTTATTAAGCGACGAGGTATCTAGTGATGTATGTAAAAATTATATGCAAAAGTTATTAGACTCTAGCGAAATTTTAGAAAATCTAGAAACCCGCTACGACGCAATGGATACAGGGACCGATCAAAATGTAGCTCGCCAAATTGTGTCTGCTTATAGTAAACTTAAAATTCGTTACACTCAGTATGTAATCTACAAAAAAACCAATAGCGATATGGCGGCAGACGCATTTAGTAATTGGCAAACCGCCCAAATTTATTATAATAATATGATTAAATAAAGTACTGCAAGTTGCAGTATTTTTTTTATATAATTTTAAAAAAGGTACTTTTAAAATTTTATTAAGCAAAAAAAAGACCATTAAATATGATGGCCTTTTGTATTAAAACTCTAGTTTTTCTGCAATATAATTTTTCAGATCGGTTATTTTTATGCGGTGTTGTTCCATGCTGTCGCGGTCGCGAATGGTAACGCTGTCGTCGTCTAAACTATCAAAGTCGATAGTTATGCAGTAAGGAGTACCAATTTGGTCTTGACGGCGGTAGCGTTTACCGATGCTACCTGCTTCGTCGTAGGTGCACATAAAATGCTTGCGAAGATTATTGTAAACGTCTTTAGCCTTTTCGCTTAGATTTTTTTGAAGGGGCAGAACGGCTACTTTATATGGTGCAATAGCAGGCGCAAAATGCATAACAATGCGGGTATCGTTTTCTAGCTGCTGTTCCTCGTATGCCTCGCACAAAGTAGCAAGTAGTAGTCTGTCGCAACCGATAGAATATTCTACAACGCTTGGTATAAATTTTTCGTTTGTTATAGGGTCGGTGTATAACATAGATTTGCCACTGTATTCTTGGTGGCGAGATAAATCGTAATTTGTGCGGTTGTGCACTCCGTTAAGTTCGCTCCAGCCAATAGGGAAGAGGTAGTTTATATCGCAAGCGGCGGCTGCATAGTGAGCAAGTTTGTCGTGGTCCTTAAATTTTAAGTGACTTTGGTTAAAGCCAAGATCTAACAAAAATTGCCATGCTTTTTGCTTGTAAGTGTTATAGTAGCTTTCGCTTTGGTCGGCCTTGCAAAATTGCTGATGCTCCATTTGTTCAAACTCTATGGTTCTAAAAATAAAGTTGCCGGGAGTAATTTCGTTACGAAAAGCCTTACCAATTTGGGCGATGCCAAAAGGCACTTTAGCACGGGTAGTGCGTTGAACATTTAAAAAGTTTACAAATTCGCCTTGTGCAGTTTCGGGTCTAAGGTAAATTTTGCTTTGGTCGTCACCAATAGTGCCTCTGCTGGTTTCAAACATCAAGTTAAATTGTCTAATTGGTGTCCAGTTAAAGTTGCCGCACCTTGGGCAGCAGATGTGATGCTCCGCTATATATGCTTCCATCTCTTCGTTAGTCATGGTGTCGGGGGTAACTGCACCTTTAGCGTGTGCTTCTATTAAATTATCTGCACGATGACGAGTTTTACAAGTTTTGCAGTCCATTTTTGGGTCGCTAAAAGATGCCACGTGGCCGCTAGCTTCCCAAACCCCAGGATTCATAAGAATGGCTGCATCTACGCCATAGCTATTTTCGTTTTCTTGTACAAAACGCTTCCACCAAGCACGTTTAATATTGTTTTTTAGTTCTACGCCAATTGGGCCGTAATCCCAAGTGTTAGCAAGCCCGTCGTAAATGTCCGAGCCGGGGTATACAAAGCCCGTTGCCTTGCAGTGCGAAACTAATTTTTCCATAGTAAGTTTATTGTCCATTTTCTTCTCCTAAATTACCTAAAAAGTATAGCACTACTATATAATAATTGTCAATTTAAAGTGGGATTAATTAAAATTTGACCATATAAAAAAGTAGCAAGGGTTGCTACTTAATTATTATTTATTTTTCTAATGCAGTGCCGTCTTCGGAAGCCAACCGGTATTTATTTACAGCTTCTTGTGCTTTTTGTTCGCATTGGTTTAG
Organism: uncultured Clostridia bacterium; assembly: GCA_947054085.1. Taxonomy (GTDB): domain Bacteria; phylum Bacillota; class Clostridia; order Christensenellales; family UBA1242; genus RGIG4790. The sequence goes on from CAMRVD010000026.1 coordinate 7,938, forward strand.
AGTGGTTTTGTCTATTGTGGTTATATATCTATCAAAGTCCATCTCATTATCATAAAATGGATTTATGGTAACTAAAAAATGTTCGCTTTTAGCACCCCAAACTAAATTTTTGCAATAAATATATAAATCTTTACAATAAGAGTTTGCACAAGCAAGCCCTATAAGATCGTCAAGTTCTTTTTCGGTTTTAAAGTCCGCCATAATAAACATTTGAGAAAAGTTTGGAGTTAATCCATTTGCGTGGTTTGTAACTTTATCTGATAAATCTAGTAGGGCGTTTGCTTTAAGTTGCTCATGTTCTTGTTTAATATTATTTACTATCTCGTTTACTGATTGACCACTAACAATACTTACAAATCCGTCATTAATATCAATATTTTCTCCAACCGCGGTCCTTATGTAGTCAGTATAATCTACATACGATTTAAGTAGGTCAAGTTCGCCTTGCCCATATAGTGTATAAAAATTTATAGATTGAGTTTTGTCTATATTATTTTTTTCCTTTTCTCCCAGTGTTTTTAATAATGTATATGCAAAATGATTATTGTATATTTTTTGTTCGGTTTTTGTTAATGTTTTTTCCATATTATCTCCTTAAATTCTTTTATAATATATGCTTATTAATGTTTAAAGTCAACTAAAAATTATAATAATGCTAATTTATAGCTGACGTTCCGAGATAATGTTTTTGGTGCTATTTTTACTCAATTTGTCTTTTTCGATAAGCTCTGCTGTGGTTAGATTATCGCACAAATCCCGAGTTTGTTTGTCTATGCCAATAATGGTAATCTTGCCTTTGCTCTTAAATGGATAAATTTCTAATGTGTCGTAAGTTAAAATTAAAATGTTATCGTAAACAGTAGGGTATGGGGTTTTATCTATTTTGTCTAAAGTTTGTGCAATAATATCGCTATTGCAGCCGATATTTAAGTCGGTCGCAAATATTATCAGATTATTTTTGCTAAATTTTTTGTAATTTTGTAGTTTTTTTAGCTTAATTTTTACCGCACTAATAATATCATTTTGCGATTTTTCTACACTATTGGTTCTGCCGTTGTTTTTTGTGAATACAACATTGCCATACTTATTTATAGTAAGGTTTCCGCGCAGTACCGACGGCAAACTGCTTACAATTTGCTCTAAAGTTAGGTGCTTTTTACTCCAAGTATGTCGATATCTTTTTAGGGTGTTGTGGTAGATGTCCGATAGAGTAGTAACCTCCATGCCTTCGGAAGGGTCAATCGACTGAATGTCTGGTCTGTCGGTTTGTGCCGCTCTTTTAAATTTTGCATTATAAACTTCGGCTAGCATATGTTTTGCAAAACGCTCGGCGTAGTCGTTGTTAGTTATTTTGTACTCAAAGTCTATTTTTTCCATACGTTTATTTTATCACAATTTGCCAGTTTGTCAACATTACAATTTGCTCTTTATTAAAGCAGATACCGCACCTAAAATTTTGTATTGTTCTTTTTCGGTAGCGTTTCTAAAGATATTTAATAGTTCGCTTTCGGCTTGGTTTAAGTAACCTGCATCTCCCGCAAAAGGCCTGCCAACTAAATAGTCCAAGGTTACACCGTAAAAGTCGGCTAATGTTATTAGCGTTTGTATGGTTGGTTCTACTTGTCCTTTTTCGTATTTTTGATATGTTCCTTGCGTAATTCCAAGTATTTTTGCAACTTCGGTTTGGGTTAGATTGCGTGATATTCTTAAATTTTTAATCATATTAACTGTTTCCATAATTATATTGTAATTAATTGCTAAACAATATGCAAAAAATGAATAAATAAATTTAAAATAATTAGTTTATGATTATTATTTGACCATTAATCATTTCATGATTATAATTTAATTATATTTTGATTATTGATATATTATATTTGGAGGGCTTTTTATGATATTTAATTTTGCATTAGTTCAAAAATTTATGGATAAAAATATGTTAACGAATAAAGAATTTTGCAAAAATTGCGGCATCGGTTATAGTGTATTTTTAAAAATAAAAAAAGGTCAGAGCAATATCCACACACGAAACGCTATTAGCATTGCAAAGTATATGGGATGCAAGTTGAAAGATTTAATTAGCTTTTAAATAAAAGAACATTTGTTTTATAAACCTTATTTTTTTGCTTGTATTTTGTTGGTGTTTTGGGCTATACTAAATGTATATGAAAAAATGCGAGCAAAAGTTTAAAATAGTGTCCGATAAAGTTCCAAAGGGCGACCAACCTAAGGCTATTGCTTCTATTGTAGAGGGGCTAGAGGACGGCTTAAGAACGCAGGTTATCGAGGGTGTAACAGGCAGCGGTAAAACTTTTACTATGGCGAGCATTATCGAAAAAGTTCAGCGTCCAACAATAGTTATCGCACATAATAAAACGCTAGCCGCTCAGCTTTGTAACGAGTTTAGAGAGTTATTCCCTAATAACGCGGTAAACTATTTTGTTAGTTACTACGATTACTATCAGCCCGAAGCTTACATTGTTAGCAGCGATACATACATAGAAAAAGAGCTTTCCATAAATGACGAAATAGATAAACTGCGTCATAGCGCAACTTGCTCGCTTTTTGAGCGCAGGGACTGTTTAATAGTTGCGTCGGTTAGTTGTATATATGGTTTAGGAGAGCCTAGCGAGTATCATCAAATGGCAATTTCTTTAAGGCCAGATATGGAGATATCTCGCGAGGAGGTTATAACGCGTCTTGTTGCTAACCAGTTTAAGCGTAACGACATAGATTTTATTCGTGGAACTTTTAGAGTGCGTGGGGATAGCTTGGATATTTTTCCTGCTCAAAATAGCGAAGTATGTTTGCGTGTAGAATTTTTTGGCGACATTATAGAGCGTATTTGCGAGGTAGAAGCTATTAGCGGCAAGGTTATAAGTACTTTAGAGCATGTTGCGATTTACCCAGCAACCCACTATGTTGTAGGCAGCGATAAGCTGGAAAAATGCCTTAAAAACATAGAGGACGACATGGTGGCGGAAGTAGAGGCCTTTAAATCGCAGGGGAAAATTTTAGAAGCCGAAAGGCTACGTCAGCGTACCAGTTACGACATAGAGATGCTCCGAGAAATGGGGTATACCACTGGTATAGAAAACTATAGCAGATACTTTGACGGTCGCAAGCCGGGTGAAAAGCCGTATACGCTACTTGATTACTTCCCTGATGACTACTTAATGTTTATAGACGAAAGTCATATAACAATACCTCAAATAAGGGCAATGTACAACGGCGATAGAGCAAGAAAAGACAATCTTGTTGGCTATGGTTTTAGGCTAAAATCTGCCTACGATAACCGTCCGCTAACTTTTAGTGAGTTTGAAAGTAAGATTGGACAGCTTGTATGTGTGTCGGCAACGCCCGGACCATACGAGACCGAGCATTCGGATAACACGGCTGAGCTTATCATTCGCCCAACTGGGCTATTAGACCCAATTGTAGATGTTAAGCCTACTAAGAACCAAATTGACGACCTTATTGGCGAAGTTAATAAAACCATAGAGGGCGGCGGCAGGGTGCTTGTTACTACATTAACTAAAAAAATGGCGGAAAACTTGTCAGAGTATTTAACCGAGCATGGCATAAAGACAACCTATCTTCATAGCGAAATTAAAACCATGGAGCGTATAGAGGTATTAGATAAACTTAGAAGCGGCGAAACCGACGTGGTTGTTGGTATAAACCTTCTTCGAGAGGGGCTCGATTTGCCAGAAGTAGAGCTTGTTTGCATACTAGATGCCGACAAAGAAGGTTTTTTGCGTAGTAGTGGTGCACTCATTCAAACTATTGGGCGTGCTGCCCGAAACAGCAAAGGTCGGGTTATTATGTACGCTGATAACATTACGGGCAACATGAAAAAGGCAATTGACGATACCGCCCGCAGAAGAAGTTTGCAACAAGAGTACAACAAAAAGCATGGCATAACGCCAAAAACCATAGTTAAGCAAATTAAAAACACATTGCAAATAACAAGCAAAACAGACTCAACCAAAAAGATGACTGACGCAGAGCTAGAAGAATTTGTTGCAGATTTAAGAGTTCAAATGGACATGGCAGTAAAAGATCTTAACTTTGAAAAGGCGATAGAGTTGAGGGATAGTATTAATGCATTAACCAAGCACAAAAAACCACAGGGCAAAAAATAACACAATACTTCGTTTTACTTGCAAATTTTACCACTGCTCATTTACATTATAGTAAAATCGCATCGCCAAAACTTGCCGAGCACTCGTCTTGCACTATTTTTACTATAAAAAATTTGATGTTGCATATTGACATATAACAAAAACTGATTTATACTTAAGTTACGAGGGAAGGCAAATGAAAGAAAAAGTATATATCGTAAGAAAGTTTATAATTAATATATCTTTTACGGAAACATTTTGTTGTGGTACAAGTGATTATTCCAATTTTAAAAGGTATTTAAATGCAATTAAAGAAGATCCAACATCTTTAAAATCAAATGAAGCAACAATAGTTTCGATTTATTTTGATAAATCGTTAGCAAATACAAAAGCAAAATCTTTAGGTAATAAGGTTAATGTAAAAAATTCTTTATTAGATGAGTTTTCTGGATTTTGGGAAGAATATAAGTATGATATTAATGGATTTTACCACGATGTAAAAGAAGAAGAGTTGGAAGTAGAATTTGATATTATTACTAAAAAATATATGGCTTATATTGATGGTAATATGTTTAAAATTTTAGATAAAAAGCCTAAACAAGAGTGTGAACATTTTGAGTTACAAAAATTAGACCAATCAGAAAGCGAATCTAGTTTATAAATTATACAGAAACACCTAATACAATATTTAGGTGTTTTTTTGTATTAATTAAAATATTAAATTGCAAAATAAATTAAAATTTGGTAATATTTAATACAGGGTAAAATTATGAAAGACGTTATTAAAATTGTTGGAGCAAAAGAAAATAATTTAAAAAATGTTAGTTTAGAAATTCCGCGGAATAAACTGGTATTGTTTACGGGGTTATCTGGTAGCGGAAAGTCTAGCCTAGCGTTTGATACTATTTTTGCCGAGGGACAACGTAGGTATATGGAAAGTTTGTCTAGTTATGCTAGGCAATTTTTGGGGCAGATGAAAAAACCCGATGTAGAACTTATAGAAGGTTTGTCACCAGCAATAGCCATAGATCAAAAGGTAACAAGCAGCAACCCTCGTTCTACTGTTGGTACTGTTACCGAAATTTATGATTACATGAGGTTACTTTATGCTCATATTGGTAAAGCCTACTGTGTAAATTGTGGTACTCCAATTTCTGCAAATACTGTAGACAGCATTGTATCCAAGGTTATGTCTAATAAAGAAGGCACTAAAATTATGGTTATTGCCCCAGTTGTACGTGGTAAAAAAGGCGAGTTTACCAAATTGTTAGAAGATCTTAAAAAGCAAGGCTATATTCGTGCTAAAATAGATGGCAGTGTTATAATGCTGGAAGACGAAATTAATTTGGATAAAAAAGTTAAACACAATATCAGTGTTATTATTGATCGTCTTATAATTAAAACTGGTATAGATAGTAGGCTTGCAGGTAGTATAGAAACAGCCGTAAAGCTTAGCGATGGTTTGGTTGTAATAGATGCAGATGGCTCGGAAAATTTGTATAGTACAAAGCAAAGTTGCAGCGAGTGCGGTTTTTCGTTTAGCGAAATAACTCCTAGGCTTTTTAGCTTTAATACGCCGTTTGGTGCATGCCCCGAATGTTCTGGACTTGGCAACAAACTGATAATAGACGAAAACATGGTGGTAAAATACCCAGAACGTAGTATTAACGAGGGTGCAATAGTAGTTTTAGGGTTTGGTGACGGAGGATTTAGCCAAGCGTATTACAAGGCACTTGCAAAAACCTATGGTTTTAGTTTAGACACGCCATTTAAAGATTTGCCAAGGGATATTAAGGACATTATTTTGTACGGAAATAATGGCGAAAAAATGCGAATACAATATCGCTCATCTAAGTTTAGTGGCGATTACGATAGCGATTTTGAGGGCGTTATAAATAATCTGTATCGCAGATTTAGAGAAAGCAAGAGCGATTACATAAAGTCAGAAATCGAAAAGATGATGGTAACACGTCCTTGTGATTGCTGCCACGGAAAGAGGTTAAATAAGCAAGCGTTAAGTGTAAAAGTTGGCGAAAAAAACATCTACGAACTATGCGAAATGAATATAACCAAAGCAGATGAATTTTTGCAAAATTTACAACTTTCTAAAAAAGAGAGCACTATTGCCGAAAATATCATAAAAGAAATAAAGTCGAGATTTAAATTTTTAATAGATGTTGGGCTAGACTACCTAACTTTAAATCGCGAAGCTGGGACGCTGAGCGGTGGCGAAGCTCAGCGAATAAGGCTTGCTACACAAATTGGTAGTGGTTTGGTTGGAGTATTATACATACTGGACGAGCCAAGCATTGGATTGCACCCACGCGACACAAAAAGGCTTATAAAAACTATGGAACGCTTACGCGATTTGGGTAATACCGTTATTGTTGTAGAACACGACGAAGAAACCATTAAAGCGGCAGATTACATTGTGGATGTCGGGCCAAAGGCGGGTGTGCATGGTGGCAGAGTTGTAGCTACTGGTTCGCCTAGCGAAATTATTAAAAACCCTGCATCCATTACAGGTAGTTATTTAAGCGGTGCAAAAACCATACCAGTTCCAAAGACTAGACGCGAAGCTAAAGGCTATATTAATGTTATTGGTGCTAGACAAAATAACTTAAAAAATGTCGATGTACAAATTCCGCTAGGTGTGTTTACTGCAGTTACTGGAGTGTCGGGTAGCGGAAAATCTAGCTTAGTTAACGAAATTGTTTACCCAGCACTTACAAATATTATTAATAAAAGCACTTTAAAAGAGGGCGAATACACCGAAATTATTGGCGGGGAAAATATAGACAAAATTGTAGTTATAGACCAAAGCCCAATAGGAAGAACACCTAGAAGTAATCCAGCAACCTATACCGGTGTGTTTACAGCAATTAGAGATTTGTTTGCTACCCTGCCAGAAAGTAAAGCAAGAGGATACACAAGCGGTAGGTTTAGCTTTAATGTTAAAGGTGGCAGATGCGAGGCGTGCGGCGGTGACGGTGTACTAAAAATAGAGATGCACTTTTTGCCTGATGTTTATGTTGTTTGCGACGAGTGCCATGGCAAAAGGTACAACCGCGAAACGCTAGAAGTTAAGTATAAAGGCAAATCTATTAATGATATTTTAGAAATGACAATAGAAGAAGCCTTGGCATTTTTTGAAAATTTTACAAGTATAAAAAATAAAATCCAAGCACTTTACGATGTTGGTTTAGGTTATATAAAACTTGGTCAACCTGCAACCACCCTTAGCGGTGGCGAGGCTCAACGCGTAAAACTTGCAACCGAGCTTGCAAAACGTGCAACTGGTAAAACTTTGTATATTTTAGACGAGCCTACAACGGGTTTACATACCTACGATGTATCTAAGCTTATAACCATACTTCAACGCTTGGTTGCTGGGGGCAATAGTGTACTAGTTATCGAGCATAATCTAGATATGATTAAAGTTGCTGACCACATTATAGATATAGGTCCAGAAGGTGGTGATAAAGGCGGTAAAATTATTGCAACGGGTACTCCAGAACAAATAGCAAAAATTACAAAAAGTTATACTGGCAAAGCTTTAAAAGAAATATTAAATATGTAGATTTTGTTAAAAATTAGGTATAAATTTACAATTTACAATCATATATATTTATAAAAATAATAATACAACTTATTTT
>CAMRVD010000027.1 GCA_947054085.1 uncultured Clostridia bacterium
ATGTTTAAAATTGCCTTTGGTTTGCACAAGATTCCTCCTCTTCCCCATACGATTTCTTACAAACCTAATGGAGAGGGACTCCGCAAATGTCCTCACTTAGAATGACAAATCAATATAATGTTACATGCACCTTGTCATTCGCTAGCATTAAATTTTTATTTTGTACTACTTGCCACTTGCGTTATCTCCAAAATTACCTCCTACCCTTGTAGATTGTTCTAGTGCAGATTTACTCTTTTGATTTTTTACTTGTTTAGAAAGTTTTCTATTAGCTTCTTGCAAGTTTTTAATAGTTCTGTAGTATTTGTTATCAGTTTTCTTTAGTTTGTCTGCAATCGATTTAAGCTGTTTAATCTCCTGAAGCAGTTTATCGTCATTAGAACCTGATACAAAAATTTTCTTCTTTTCGCGTAGAACTTTATTAACTTCGTTGCTTACAAGTCTTTGAATCTCTTGTGGATTAAATTTATTTTTCTTAACAGCTTCCGAAATCTTTTTAGCAATAGCGGCATTATCTAGCCCTGCTACTTTACTTGTAGCAAGTTCCTTTTTAATAATCTCGTTAATGCTCTTAGAGTAAGCCTTTAGTGCTTCGTTAGCCACTGAATTTTTCATACTAACTGTATTCTTTTTAGCACTGGTTAGCTTAGAGTCTCGTACTGCAGCATACCTGTTTATGTAATCTTGCAAGCGTTTTTGTTCACCAGCAGTCATACTTTGACCTTTTTTAGATTTTTCTACAAGTTTTAGTAGATCTTCTTTATCTTGTTCTTTTAGTTTTTCTGCCTTAGATACTAGTTTTGCAAACACTTTATCATTTGCTGCATTTTGACGTTTTTCTATCGTATCTACAATTACTTTTCGTGCATTATTTTGTCTTTCTACATTTTTATCATGAACTTGTTTTTGCACTTTTGTAAATTGAGTTGCAGAAATTTTAGAAGCCTCTGAACGAATATTTTCTTTCTCTTTAGATGCTTTATATGGCTTCATGGCTATATCCTTTGCACCTCTTGCAAGTTTACCTGCAACTTTGCCAACTACTTTAGCCTCGCCATAACCACTTATCCATTTAACAATTTGTCCGCCCTTAGAATTAGCAGCACTATTTAATTTTTCGCGAGTTAACTTCCACGAAACACTTGCCATATCTTTAGCAGTTTTAGCCATGCTCTGGCTGCCAATTATATCTAGGTCACCATTACGTTTATTAACTAGGTCTTTCATTGCAGCTCTGCTGTTTTTAATAGATTGTTGTTTAGCTTGTACAGATTTTTCTTTAGCTGCAATTTGAGCATTTAATTCTGCAGTAGAAATGGACTTACTTGCATTACGCATCTCCATAAACTTGTTATAAATAAACTGCGAATCATTCTTTTTGCCGCTAGCCATTGCTTGACCTTTGACTTTTTTAATCATGTCTGCAGTAGCTTTATCTACAAGACCTGCACTAATAGCATCATCTATATCTTTTACCGCTTGTTTATAGTCGGCTTTTCTTCCGGTATCTGGCTTTTTAGTTCCTTTAAATCTATCAGAGATCTCGCCAATTAAACCATTTGCGAATTTTTGTTTTCCAAGCAAATCTAACTCTTTAAGTTCTGCACTCATTAAAGTTCTTTCGTTAATAATCTTATTACTTAGAGCCTTAATTTCTTTATTTGCCTTATCTACATTAGTTTTTGCCAAATCTTTTTGAGCGTCACTATAACCTAAAACAGTATTTGCAATTCCGGTATTTCGTAACCAATTAGCAGCCGTTGCACCCTTAGCTACAACAACCCTACCAGCCCCGCGTGCAGTTAATCCTACAAAATGTCCCACACCCGAACGGTCGTCAACTGCAATTTTGTCAGCCTTTAGGCTAGCTTTGGTCTTTTTGTCAACATCCTTTTCGCCAGCTTCCATAATAGCTTTTGTAGCTTCTTGCAGTGCTGCTTTTTTGGTATTAAGATCGGTTCTGCCGTCTTGTTTTTGCATAAATTTATCGTAAGCCTCAAACGCTTGCTTACCATATGCAGTACCAAATAATTGGTTGCTCATTTTGTCAAAGTTTTCGTCAGTTACTTTGCTAAAATCAAAGTTTTTAGCAACATTATCGGCTAGTTCTTTATTGTTCTTAGCATTAGTTAAAGCTTGTTGTGCTTGTTGTGCATTTTCGGCATCCTTAATACGCTGATCGGTAGTTTTTTTGCCGTTTAGCACACCACGAACAAAGCTTCCGCGAAGTCCCCTGTATATGCCGTTTTGAGCATCTTGGTAAATTTGCTGAGCTTTGTCTGCTTTATTTTGCAGTTTTGCATGATATTTTTCTTGCTCAGCACGTGCTTTAAGTAGTTTTTGGTCACGAGATTTATCACCTGCAATAATTTGCTCGTTCTTACCATGGCTACTATTCCATCTAGCAATATCTTCGTCAGATAGTTTGCTTCTTCCAGCTTTGCCTTGTTTTGCTGCTTCAAGATTTTTAGCAACCTCATCCTGAGCATCTTCTAGGTTGGTTAAAGCTTTACCGATTCTACCTTTATGAGCAAGTCTGTCTTCTTCCTCTGCTTTTTCTCTGTCGCCTACGTAATCATGTACATTACCACTTGCCATATCTGCCGAAAGTTTAGCTTCGTCTGCATAAGCTGCAGCTGTGTCTGCTGCAAGGTTAGCACGCTCTAATATACTGTCTGCTTCGCTAGTAGGTTTAGCTTCATTGTCGTCGGCTTTATCTTTCTCTTCTAGTTTTTCGTCTATTTGCTCGTCTACTTGATCTTCCGCGCCTTCGCCTAAGCCCTCTGCTATACCTGCTCTACCTGCAACTCTTGCTGCCTCTGCTTCTGCATCTAGATCAGCATCGTTAGTAGCCTCGCCATCTTTAATTTTAATTTCGTCGTCCAAAGCTTGTCTGCGTTTTTCCAGTTCTTCGGCACGTGCACGTTGATTATTTCTGTCAGCTTCGGCAAGTTGCATGTTCTCTTGCCTACGCTCTTCTTCGGTTTGATTTTTCTTTTTTGCTTTCTTATCTTTATATTTATCGTATATATCTTTACCTTTTTTAGCTAATTCGCTACCAGGTATAAGCTGTCCGCTTGTTAATGTCTTTTTAAGATTACCAGCTCCAGTCATCAAACCTTTACCACTTGCGGTTTTGGTAGCTTCGTCAACAGTTTCGAAGGTTGCTTTTTTGGTAGAAGCACCTTCGCTAATTACATCCGAGCCACCCACATAATCAGAAACCATCTTAGGTACTGTTTTAAGCAAAGTAAACGATACTAATAAAAACAATATGTAAACAAGCATATTTAATCTATCAGCATTTCCTGCAAAAAACTTAACAGAACTGCTTAAGCCCGCGACATCTGCGTCGGTAAATATGGCGGATGCACTGCGAATAACTGGCATAAGTATAAAGAAGAAATTAAGCCCAATAGTAACACCCCAAGCACCTAAAACTTGGCTTACAAGTTGATTTTTCCACTTACCAAATTTATCACCCTTAGGATCTATTGGAAGTGTTGATGCCACTGCTGGCATAATCAAAAATAGTAAAGTTATTTCGTAAATACGCTTTATAAGCCCCCAAACAGCATTACCTAAAATATGAAAGACTAAAACCGATGCAAATATAAGAATAATCCAGTTAAAATTAGCTACCTGATAAACACTTAGCATGTTTACTTTGCCGCTAAAATTATAGTCTAGCATTAATCCCCCACGCGACAAGGTAATTATAGCGTTATCCTGACTAGCTCCATTAGACTGTTTTTGTGCTAATCCAAATTTAGGAGCTCTAAAATAAAATTTAAATCCGTCCGATCCGCCAAATAAATGAATAGCAAAATCAAACATAAATGCAGTAGAAAGCTCGTCCCTGCAGAATACTACCGAAGTTGGATCGGATTTTAATTTTAAAATCTGTTTGTTGCCATCTTCTGCACTGGTAATTCTTCTGTAATCTGTACCTGATATATTAACATTTACAAGATGGTCACAGAAATATTCGTAAATTTCTTTTTCTGCAAAACTTGGCAAATCAGATTTTATTATAATAGTTTCGTCGGAATTGGTAACTAAGGTGATATTAGTAATACCTGTTGTTTCTCCTGCAGTGTAAGATGCAAATTGATCCATACCAATTAAATATGTATCAAGATTTATTCGATCTGCTATATATGCCTTTGCAGTCGATTCTAGCTCCGAATACTTTTCGCCAGATACAATACTACCGTCGTCAATGTTATCTTTGTAGATTGTAACCGGTAAATTTAAGTTACCATTTTTGTCTACAATATTGGTTTGATTTGTTATTTCTATCTTATAAATCCAAACACTATCCGGGGATGTATTTACTGTGTCTATAAAATAATAACTTTTATTTTCGGAATTACTTACAACAAAAGCAAAATCCGCAACAGTTATAGCACGCAAATTGCCTACTTTATAAACAAGTTCTTCTTCCTTACAATAATCAAAACTGTCTACCCAGCCATTATTATCTGCTTGATTTAAATTTGTACAAATAAAAGTATAGCCATTATCGCAGCCTAACTCAGTCTTTATTGCATTAAATATATAGGAATAGGTTTTTTTGCCCGAAGTTTTTACATATTTAAATTGATAAACCAGTTGAGTTTCCTTTTTAGAATCATCCAAACCAGTAATCTCGTACTGCTTAGTGCCCACATATTGTAAATTATTTACATTTATGGCTGTAGGTTTACCATTGTTTGTTTCTACATAATTATTAGTTCCATCGTTACTATCACTAAGCATATAAAAACTATTAAGAACACTATAATCTACATCAAAAACATACTCGTAAATAGGTTTGGCAGTATCATTATCTAACCCTACTAAATTAAGAGTAACCTTTAAAGTATAATAGTTGGATGTAGTAGCAGCCATATTAACTTCGTCTGAACCTTGCACAATATAAACGCCATCTCTATTAGTAAAAATCCTCAAATCGTAGGTAATATTAAAGTTATCACTTAAACTACCATTAACACGCATTGTAGTAATTATATTTGCTAGGTCTATATAGCATTTACTATTAGAATTATCAAAAACAAGCGAAGAAATATACTTAGATACATTTAAAGCATTATTATTTAAAATTTCGGTATCTAAGTTATCAAATAAACTCGAATCCCCATAAATATAAACTTTATCACCAAAGTAATAAGCATTTGTTTTGTCTATTGTATCACGGTTAGGTACAATAGTATTTGCAGCATTAAGCACTGGGTTTTCGCCCGAATCATAGATTGTTGCATCTATTCCATGTACTTTGTACCAATGCAAAATTTCGTTTGTTTCGTCAATTTCTTCAGTATAATAGATATAGTTATAAGAAGTATACTTTAACTTTATAAAATATTTTTCGCTATTATCGTATACACTGCTTCCACTATTTTTATATACATAAAAGTAAATTTCTTTTTTATCAGAATCGTAAGTATAGTTGCCATCACTTGTAGCAACTATTTTATACCTTTGTCCGTTTAAGCCGTCTAAACTTAGTGCATCTACAGTTAAATTTACTAAATTTTCTATATTATTAATATTTGGTATGCTTAAAGAACCATCCATATAAAACAGTTCGTCATTGTTACTAATTCCGCCATCTTTATCGTCGGTAGCAATATTATAATTTAGTAAAGAATTTCCGTTTGTCGTTAAAAATCCACCACTAGCAGGAAGATCATCTATACTATGAGGACGATCAATTTTAATAAATACTGGGCTTTGTTCTTCTCCGTTCCAACTTAAATCGACCTTAAAATTAACTTTATTTAATTTGCCATTTACGCTATCAACCGAACTTTCATTTAAAAACGATAACTTAATAGTATATTTGGTAGGATTGACTTTATTAGACTGCTTAAAGTTTAAAACAATATTGCCTGTAAGATTATTTTCCAAATCTTTTTCTAGGTAATTGGCATTGGAGTCAAAAAGGTCGTACTCTATGGTTTCGTCTTTACTGTTTTTTAAGTTAGCTTTAAAAAAGTCTATTAATTTTGTAGTAATATTTTGATTAATAAAATTTTCTTTATTGTATTCCAAATAAAGCTGAGAGTATAAGTTATCCAAAGTTACGCTGTCTATATTTTTTAAATCGTCTGGAATAACATTATTATAAAACGACAATAAATTTGAATTATCAAGAATTATGTCGCCACTATTAATGGTTTGATTTAAAGATATGTTGTTATTATCTACGTTAGTAACTTGTTGCAAATAGTTATACTGAGTGCTTAAGAAATCTAAACTTGCAGCTACTTTTAGTTTACTGTCGAAATCTTTGCCTGTGCTATCTGCAATTAATGTAGAACTTATGTAAGTAGGAGTACATTCCTTAGCTTTATTACTAGCTTTAAACATAGCTCTAGCTATTACTGCACCATTATAATCTGCCGAATACTGACTACTGCTAAATTTATATCTATTGCCAGAAGCATCAGTTAAATACTGATTATTTACAATAGGTACATATTCGTTTGCAATTGGATTATAGTAACACACAATGTAAGTAGCACCATCTACTTCGCTACGAACATTTTTGCTTTGATAAGCAATTCGCCCTTCGGTTTTGTAATCGACAAGTAACCCCTTTTCGCCATTTTCGTTAGTGTATCTTGTACCATAATCCAATGGTGTTTCGTTGTAATTCCAATTAATGTTAGCATTGGTAGAGTTAACAAAGTACAGTGTTAAATTATACTGCATCATAAAATCGATAACGTCTGCCATTGCTAGATACTCTACAGCAAGAGGTGCAAAGCCATAAGTTCCACCGTCGTGTAGCTTGCCCCAGTTGTCGTTATTGGCAATAATACGAGCTTCCTTTAGTTGTCCATTATTAGCCATAAACTGACCAACGCTATCTTTAAGCGAATTGTTATTTTGCCAAGAACCAATAGTTTTATTTAAAACTTGGTTATAACTCCAAGTGTTGTACGCAGCAGCAATAAACTCGGTAGTACCGTTTTCCGAATGCAATGGCTTACCAAAAAATCCATTTGTTATACCCATTCCATTTTCGTTTTTCATTTCAGAATTTATGCTCTCAAACATTTTGCGAGCTGCAAGTAAAACTTCGTTATTATCTTCTTTAGCATCAACATTATAGTCTTTAACGCTTTCGGCTACGCCTTGTGGATGACTCTTTGTTGGTTCACTTTCTACAACATAAGCACCCAAAATAAATTTTAAGTACACATAGTACTGCTCGCTTTCTGACGGCTCGCATTGCCACAAATAAAAATCTTTACCGTTAAAGGTAAACATATAACCTTTAAAATAGTTTGTATTATTGTCGTCCTTAGGTGTAATCAACGGTATAGCCGACGAAACAGTAGCCGTTTTAGTTTGTCCGTCTACAGTATAATTAAAATTAACTCGGTTAGATGTATATTTACGATTACCATCATTTGCGTACATTCTGTAACTGCTAGCGTCATAAGCACTAGCAACAAAAATTTGGCCACCCATAGAAAGGTTGCCATTAATATTAAAAGCTTTAGCAATGCTTGCAAGTATTGCATTGCTCGAAATTATACCAACAATTAAAATAAATGGAACAATAATTACAGTAAATATGGCTTTTACTGCAGTGTATAAAGATTTTTTATGATTATTGTCTGCCGAATCCACAGCGTTAGAATATTCGTTTTTAATTATCGCAAAAATTGTAAATACAATCAGAAGTACAATAAAAATTAAAAACATTGTTCTAAAAACTTTTAAAACAGTGTCCGATAGTAAAAATCTAAATACAACATCGGTTTCTTGCAGATTACCAAAATTAAGTTTATCTAGGTGCATCCAAGTATCTATACCCGCAAGTTTTTGAACAAGAAGTTGCATAAAGTCGATTATGTTTAAAGCAAACTTAATAAGGGTATAACCAACAATAGCTAAACCTTGTAAGAACATTAAGCCAAAAGCAGCAAGCCCATTTAAAATGCTTGCCCCCAATGTTCCATTTATCGCTGGGAGTATTTCCGAACTAAGTATATTAATTACATTAAACATAACTTTAACCCCGTCATATAATTTTAGTTTGCTTTTATCTCGCTATTTTTTATGTGTTTACTTTATTATTAGACAAAAATTTCTACAACTAGACATAATTTTATATTTATATAATATCACACGCGAGAAAGTTAGTTCAAGTATTTAATAAAATATTTTTTATTTTTTTTAATATTTAAGAGTATGCTAATTTGTAAATAATTGAACAAAATTAACATATTTTTACATTTTAGCAATATTTTGCAGTTTATCGATATTTACAACCAATTTTATACTAAAATTACCCCATATTTTTGCATTTTTAGGCTGTCTTATACCTATTTTGCATAAAAATAACCAAAGTTATATGATTTTTTACAAATAAAGGTTTATTTATAAAACAAAAAGTTAGGCTTTTATGCCTAACTTTTTGTTTTAAACCAATTACTTTAATTACTTTGTTTTTATTATCTTTTTTAACTAATCATTTGCACTTGCATTAAACAAAACAACATTAATTTTTATATATACAGGACTTAATTCTACTGCTTTTTTACCCTTTTGATCTACACTTACTGCACCGCTTACAGACCCTTGACTAACTATAATACTTACCGCTCTTGACCCTACTAAATCGCCAGCGGTTACACTTAAATTAATAGCCATTTTATTGTTTTGTACATCGTTTGCATCCAGCGTTACACCACTCACCGCAGGATTTGCACGTTCTAATTTTACGTTATAAAATTTTTCCAAACTATTTGTTAAATATATATTAACTTTTAAACAATCTTCTGTATTATTACTACGAGCTAAAATAGAATTTGCCACCTTTGTTTTAGCAGTTATTGTATACTCGTTACCATTTAGCGAAAAGTCAAAATGCTCGCCAAGTTTATCTTTATAATTATAATCCGAGCAACTTAAACTAATATTATACTGCATAGCTATTGGCTTTGGTTTGCAACCGTTAAACAGCAGCCCTGTGCAAAGCATCAATGCAAAGCATACTGCTATACTAAAAAATTTCTTCATAAATTTCTCCTTTTGTTATTTTTAGTATAGCAAATAATAAAAAAGGTAATCAAGCAAATAGCTTAATTACTAATAAAAATTTATCTTAAAGTCTTTACACTATTTTAATAAATTACACAAAAAAAGATGCGATTTTTTTTCGCATCTAATTTTTGTTATTCTTTAGCTTATACTGTTGGGAATAGATTCCTAAATACACCAGAATTTACTAATATAATGCATACAGCTACAATAACTGCGGCTACGCCAACACCAATTAGCATATTAATTAGTTGACCTTTAGCTTTTTCTCTAGCGTCAGCATCGTCGGCTCTTGCAAAAGCAATACCAAGTTTAATACCAAAGAATATACCAAGAAGCAATATAACTGCCAAAACAAATGGTAAAATATACATCATTGCCTGGTAGAATACCTTGTAAGCACCTTCTAGAGCATCTTTACCAGCTTGAGCAGCATTATCACCTGTAGTTAAAAGCATTGACATTTTAAACATTAGGTTCTTCATAACTTCCCTCCCTAAAATTTTACTAACCAAATAATATCATAATTTTGTTTGCTTATCAAACAATTTTAGTATATTTTTGTAAAATTTTTAACTAAATTACTGCTTTTTATACCTTTTTAACTACTTTAATAGCGATTTTTAATAAAAAATAAAACCCACTTATAGTTTAAGTGGATTTATACTTAGCCAACACTAACAATACTAATATCATTAAAATTTAAACGTAATCGCGTATTGCATACAATATTAACAACAAAACAAATACAGATATTGCACCAATAACAAAATTAATAAGGGTTTTTTGAATTTTCTTTTTAGCTTCGGCGTCGTCAGCTTTTGCAAACTTTACACCCAAAATAATACCATAAAACATGCATAGCACAGCAACACCACTTAAAACATATGGCCCTAATAAACTGATCGCTTGATATATTGGACTAGCAGCACTTGCATTATCTTTTAATAACATACTTAATTGCAATAAAGCTTGCATAAAATTCTCCTATATACACAAATATTACCACAAAGACATTGGTTTTACAAGTATTTTTTATAAAGTTTTATAACAAGGTGCTAATTATTTTTTATAGAAACTTCAATAGAATAAACGCTATTTTATTTGACAACAATTTTTATAGCATTTATACTTATATATAATTAAATAATAAAGAGGCTAAATATGGCTAACAAGAAAAAATCTAAATCGGACTACATATTTTACGGAATATTTTTTGCAGTAATTTTTGTTATTGCTCTATTTTTATTTTCGGCGTTTGTTTGTTTTACCAAACAAGAAACTGTAAACATGGGCAATCTAGTTAAAAACTTAGGCAGTACCACCAGTCTGGTATTATCCTTTTGCTCGGTATTGGTTATTGTACTTTTAATTGCTTTAAATAAAAAACCTGCCAAAAAAGGTCTTAAAGGCAAGGACAAAATGGACAACCAAAAGTTCTTAACCGAAAAAGAACTGGATAAAAACTTTAAGCACTTTTATTTTGACGAGCTTAAAAATGTTTCGCTTATGGGCATACCTTTTAAAGCGGAGTACAAAAAAGGCAACATAAAAATTCACTTTGCCGAAAACTGCCATGCACTAATAGTTGGTGCTACCGGTACTGGTAAAACCGTATCGTGGATGGAACCAACCATTCAAATACTTAGCGAACTTAAAAGCAAGCCTAGTATGTTTATTACCGACCCTAAGGGCGAACTTTATGCACACCACAGTAAAAAACTACAAGACAGCGGCTACAAAGTGCTTCAACTAGACCTAACCGACCCATACGGAAGTGCTCAGTGGAATCCGCTAGAATTTATATATACAGAGTACCAACGCCAACTTCATTTGGAAGAAAATATACTTAAACACACCAACGACCCAATAAAAAACTACCCTAACTTTAAGCTAGCTGGCGAAATTAATAGCGACGAATGGTACGAGTTTGAGGGCATGGCGTTTCCTACACTTAGGGACACCTTAATGCAAGTTGAGGTAGAAAAGTCTAAGATAAAAGACGACTGCTTTGATAGCTTAAACGATATAGCGGCTGCAATTTGTCCGTCGGGCGATGCCAAGGAAAAAAGCTGGAGCGACGGTGCTAGGGACTACTTTTTGGCAGTACTTATCGCCATGCTGGAAGACAGCGAAAACGAAGCCCTTGGCATGACAAAAGAGCGTTACAACTTTTTTAACGCCTATAAAATTGCCATGAACAAAGACGACGACTACGAAATCGTAAAACAGTATTTTAACGGCAGAAGTCCACTTAGTAAAACCCGTCAACTTTCGGCCAACATTGTACAAACCAAAGCCCAGGTTACTCGTGACGGCTTTATGAGCCAACTTGCTACTATGCTTGCAATGTTTAGTGATGGTGGTATATGCTACCTAACCGCTAAAAACGAAATAAACTTTGCAGACATTGACGAATGCCCTACCGCGTTTTTTATAAAAATCCCAGACGAAAGAGCAACAAGATACAAACTAGCAAGTGTGTGTATTGCTCAAAGTTATAAGGAATTTGTTAGCAAAGCACGTGCAAACGAAAAGACTAACAGCGACCACATGGCTCACCTAAAACGCCCACTATTTTATCTAATGGACGAGTTTGCAAACCTTCCTAAAGTAGAAGATTTGGAGCATGCAATAACCGTTGCAAGATCTAGATGGATATTCTACAACATGGCTATACAAAGTTATAGTCAGTTAGACCTGGTTTACGGCGAACAAGTTGCTAAAATCGTGCGTGGACAGTGTAAGGTTACCATGTTTTATGGCACGCCAGACCTTAATACCCGTAAAGAATTTAGCGAAGAACTTGGCAAGCAAACTATCGAAGTTACTAGCACCTCTACTAGTAAAGGCGAAGGTAAAGATAAATCTAAATCCTCTTCTACTAGCACTCAGCTACAAGAAGTTCCACTTGTTCAACCAAGCGACCTAAATAAAATTCCTCTTGGCGAAGTGCTTGTAAATTGCTTCCAACAGTACCCTGTACGTTCTAAAATTACGCCATACTTTAAATGTACCGATGTTTATAAAATCGGTTCTATTCCAGAAGAATTTAGACCTGGCCGTAGGCTTAACGAACAAGAAGTATTTTACGATATTAAACGCCGTAACTCGCTTGTTCTTAGTAACTACGACGACTAAAGAGTACCTAAAAACCTCCACCAATGTGGAGGTTTGTTTTATTATTTATACAATTTTATTTGCAGTTATTTTTATGATATGTTAATATATTAATTACTTATAGATAATACTAAAGGTAATAAGTAATGAAAACAGTTTTAAAAAAAGGATTTTGTCTGTTATGTTTTGCACTAATTGTTAGTGCTGCTTTTTTTGGTGTAAGTACAGTTTTTAAATCTGGACCTGCAAGTTCTTATAATGCCAATAGCGATAGCAAAGTGTATTCGCAAAAACAAACTCCAATTTTTGAAGGCATTACTATATCACAAGAAGGCTATGTATTTGGTTTAGAAGATATGGAGATTGTTAATAACAATTTTGGTACAACCTATAATCTATATGTAAATACAGCTATCACTATAAATAAAACTTCTGATACCTATGCTCTTCGTATTACCGAAATTAAGGATAGCGGTGACGATATAGGCAGTGCTAACACCACCCATTTAAACAATAAAAACGATTATAAAGTTATAGAATACAATGCAAAAATCGAAAATAGATTGCGTATTCAACTTGCCTTTATAAACAACGAAGGCTATCAGATAGTAAGCGAATTTCAGTTTAACTTAATTCAAACACCTAACCATTTTGCAGTAAATCCAATATACTCTTGGACAGATTTTTCGGGGGCTAACATTACAGCACCAACTATTGCTAATACTTATAGCAACTATATTACCCTTAATAATCTTACCGCAACAAAACACTGTCCTATTTACGTAGACTTTTACTTTAATGGTGAATTTTATAGTATTTATACCGACAACGCAGACGGCATTTTTTATAACACTCTTACTGGCGGTAGGTTAACTAATAAAGATACGCTTAAATTTTCCGAAGCAGGTAGATACCAACTATTTATATACGACAAAACTGCTTATCGTTTGCTTAAAAATATAGATTTATGGAACACAAATTACAAAATTTTTGACCGCGAAGCAAAAATTCAAGGCTGGGTAAACGCTGCAACTTATTCTTTTGATATAGCTACTTATGTTAACCCTAACGACTACGAAGGTGGCAGTAATAACCCAGAATATCTAAAAGCGTTAGCCGGCAATATATACATTGTTGCAGAGGACGAGGTTGGTAGCACAATCGTATCTACTCAAACAGTAAACAGAACCGTAAAAATTAAATTTTATAATTTAGACCCTAGGGTTGTTGGCACTGTTGTTGTAAGTAAGCGTCATTTAACAATAGAAGGCTCTAATGTCCAAGAAGACGAGATTTTAACCAACGATTACACAATAGCTCAAATCAACAATACAACATTTACTTATAGTGACGACAATAGTTATGCAATTTACATTTACGACCGCGAGGGACTGCAAATTGGAACATCCTCTAGCGAAGACGAAAGTAACTTTAGCTTTACAATATTAAAAGATATTCATGGGTACTACAAAAATTTAAACAATAACAATTTGCAACTAGTTCCCGAAAATAATAAAATTTATACAATAAACCAATCTGAACTACTAGACACCAACTTTTTAGGCTTTAGCGAAACCGATAGCACTGGCAAAGTTATTTATCTAAAAAGCAGTACCACTACCCAGTACAATGTAATGCTTGCAAGAGCTAGCACTGCAATAGACGGAATAAACTCGGGTGACAAAATTTCTGGCGAAGCAAATCTTACTGTACATGGTGTTGGAGACATTCTTGTTACCGTAACACGAGACGGCTACACCACTACATATAATTTAAAAGACGGCGACACAATACCTAACACCTCCGAAGTTGGTTCGTATACTATCCGTATACAAGATCAAATGGGCTTTAGTGCTAGCAAAACTTTTAAAATATCTAAAAAAATTAATACTGCAACTATCGTTTTAATTATTGTTGGTGCATTAATTATTGTGCTAGCTGTTGTATTTATTGTAAGACTAAGAACTAAGGTTAAAGTTAGATAATTATAATCTTAACTTATAGTTGTTTATTACATATAATAAATAATAAAAAATTATAAATCACTTTATAAATCACTTAAATTTTGGCTTGCCATTATTAAAGTGATTTTTTTTAACATTTATCTTTAACGTTTCGTACAATAACGTATGAAAGTTTTGTTTATAGATTCCGGCATTGGAGGACTTACTACCCTTGCCCAAACAGTAAAAATTATACCAAACCTTAACTTTATATATTATGCAGACGACAAATATTCCCCCTACGGAAGCCTTAATAGCGAACAAATAGTAACCAGATTAAAAACTATAATTAATAGATTTCTTAACCACAATATTGGCATGGTAGTATTAGCGTGCAATACAGCCACTGCCTGTGGTATAGATATTTTACGAAATATTTATAACTTTCCTATAATTGGTACAGAACCGGCAATAAAACCTGCTAGTGAAAAAAATAACCGTATAATAGTTTTAGCTACTCCTGCAACTACTAAAAACAATCGTTTTTTTAAACTTGTAAAAAATTGCCCGTGTTCGGTAGAAATAACGCCAATGCCCGCACTTGCCAAGCAAATAGATAACTATTATTTATTAGGCGATGCACTAAGTAAGGACGAAATAGACATAACCATAAATCATATCAGCCATTTAGCCGAAGGTAAAACTCATATTGTACTTGGCTGCACCCATTATGTTCACTTAAAAAGGCTAATTAAAAGCCGCACAAAAAAGCAAGTAATAGATGGCAATTTAGGTGTTGCTTGCAGAGTAAAATCGCTTATTAGTGACAAATTTTTAAGTATAAAGCCCAAACAAAAATTTATTTTAAGTAGTAAAAATAAACATTTTGCTATAAAATATAAAAAAATATTTTTACAAACACTTGCAAATATAGATAATGTATGATAAACTAAAGCCCGTAAAATATGTATTAAGGAGATACAAATGCCAAACATTAAATCTGCTAAAAAAAGACAGCTTACAGAGCAACGCGATAAACTACGCAACAAAGCGTTAAAATCGGAACTTGCTACTGCTCTTAAAAAAATTAATGCTTTAGTTAAAGAAGGCAATGCGGAAGCAGCTAATGCTAAACTTCCAGAAACCTTCTCTATTTTAGACGAGATGGTAACAAAGGGTATCATTCATAAAAATAAAGCAGACAGAAATAAAGCTACTCTTTCTACGAAAATTGCAAAATTAGCAAAATAATTAAACCGCCATGTAAGTTGGCGGTTTTTTTATTTGTAAATTAAAAAAGTAATACAAAATAAAAAAAGTATATTTTATATATTACTTAAAAAAATTACCTATTTTATACAAAAGTTGCATATAAAAAAGTC
>CAMRVD010000028.1 GCA_947054085.1 uncultured Clostridia bacterium
TACTAAATATAACTAAATTAAATAAATCTAAATAAAATCCCACCAGTTCTACTGGTGGGATTTTTATTAATTTTATTTATTTAACTAAGCAAAGCTTCGGCAGCGTAATTTATAATTTCGGTGCGGATTAAAAATTTGTCGTAAAAACGGCTTTGCCAGCTTTTGCCATTATTATGGTCGCTATAATATAATAGACAGGCGTATTTTACACCTTTAGCTTTTGCTACTGCACACAAACTAGCGGTTTCCATCTCTACTCCAATAGCTCCGTCTTTTAGCCTTTGTTCTACCTTTTTTGGCGTTTCTCGGTACATTGCATCTGTTGTCCAAACTGTGCCAACCACAAATGCCTCGTTATATTTTGCCAAAACCTTTAATAATTTATCTGTAAGCGTTTTGCTGGTTTCTACATAACGACTAGCAGGCAAATAGTGATAGCTAGTACCTTCATCGCGTATAGCACGGTCCGGCACAAAATATTCGTCTATATTTACATCACTCACCGCCCCGCAAGAGCCAACGCCAATAAACTCTTTTATGCCAACAAAAATAAGCTCTTCCATAAGGTTAGCAGCCGCAGGCCCACCTAGCGGACACAATGCAATTAAAATTTTGTTATCATAAAGATACACGGGCGAAACGCTGCTTGCCGCCTTAAACTCGTAAACTAGTTCGCATTTATTATAAATTTGGGTTAGTTTGTCAAAATCCCTTGGCAAAAAAATAATGCATTTATCTATGCCCTGCTCTTTAATTTTTTCAAATTTATAAAATTCCTTTTTTCCGTTAGAAAAAAACATGTTTAAACTAGAAGCGTCGTCGTCAAACTGTTCTAAAATGGGGTAATCGTTTAAGTTAATCATAATATATTGCCTCAGTAACATTTTAACAAAAATGTATAACATTTGCTACTAAAATAAACATATATAATAACAAAATAACAAGGATGTTGTATTTTTAAGTTGTCATTCTGAGCAAAGCTAAGTATCTAAAATAAGTAGATAAAAGGTTCGTTCGATTACAAATTAATGTGCCACTAACACATGTAACTTTCCACTCAGGACGACAAATATAGTATACATCAAACTATCATTTCTATGTGGCTACTGTATAATTATTAGATTAAGTTAAAATATGTCAATTGTTAATTCAACAATTAATAAAAATTAACTATAAAAAAATAGGCATTGCCTATTACTTTTGTTTTTTTGGTCTGCCTGCAGTAAACTTAGCGTCTTTTAGTAGTTCGTCTAATTCTTGAATACGCTTTGTATATTTTGCATGAATACTTTTTTCGCCGTGCAAAAAATCTTTAATTTCTTCTTTAGTGGTAACTTCGATTAGGTCGTTACCCGAGGTAGCAACATATCTTTTGCCGTTAACTATTACATAACTTTGCTTCATAAATCTCCAATAAAAATACGTTTATTAATAATAATTTTACCTAATTAAATTTATTTTATACTGGCAGATATACTTAAATTTTAAAATAGGTACATGGCGTAATTATATAAAATTTTATACGCCATAATAACGGTTTATTGCCCTAATACAATCGGAGCTTACCTTAAAATAACTACTTCCGCTTACATTAACAACAATGTCTGCTGCAGTTTTTGCACGATCTATTCTAACAACTAGCTTTTCTTTTCCAATATCGTAAAGCGATTTTTCTTTGTAACAACTATAATCTTCTTTAGATGCAATATTGGCAACTTTACTTGCCGGCAAATGCAAATAGATAATCAAAAAATTATCGGAAAGTTTTTTTAAAGTATCCTTTTTATGTAAAATATCGCTATCTAAGTTTAAAATAATATTTTCAAAATCCGAAGCATAGCCCAATATTCCACTTTCGCGTTTTCTAAAGTAAGTTGCCCCATAAGCAGTTAATATATCTTTAAATAAACGTGGTTTATGATCAAATTCAAACAACTCTCGCATGTCGAAAAGACGCATTTCTAGCTGGTCGGCTAATAAGCCTGCCGTAGCACGTGACATGCTTTTATCTAAACAAATTATTGCAATATTTTTTTTCATACTTTACCTAAGACAAAATATTTAAGCTCACCACTAATATTTAAGCAATAGATTTAACTTATGGGTTAAATAATAACTATTATAGTTCTTTATTATACAACTGCAAAAATAAAATTGCAAGTTTTTATTAATAAAGACTAAAATTAGTGTATTATTTATTTATCGTTATTGTCGTTATCTTCTCCCAAAGCTGTCTTTTTTGTACCAAGTAGAACAGTACTAGCTTCGGCGTCTTCTATTTTATCTACATTTTTTAGCTTACTTGCAATCATGCGACTTCTAGTTCCAATAAGAGTGTCAAAGTCCTTACTGGTAGAATCCAATTTAGATTGAATTTTTTCCATAAGATCGTTAAACTTTTCAAACTCGGTTTTAACTGCACCCAAAACCTTCCAAACTTCGCCCGATTTTTTTTGAATAGCTAGCGTTCTAAAGCCCATTTGCAAGCTGTTTAGTAGTGCGCTCATGGTGGTAGGCCCTGCAATTGTAACATTGTAGGTGTTTTGCAATTCTTCCATTAAGCCCATCTTTAAAACTTCGGCATATAAGCCCTCTATTGGCAAAAACATAACTGCAAAATCTGTAGTAACCGGCGGATTAATATACTTATTCTTAATGTCCTTTGCCATGTTTTTAATTGTATTTTTTAGCAAATCTTTTTTAATTTTAATTGCCGATTTGTCGTTAAGGTCGTAAGCGTTTTGTAAGTCGGTATACACAGTATACGGGAACTTACTATCTATAGGTAGTAATACTGGCTCTGTGCCCGACTGCCCCGGCAGTTTAATAGCAAATTCTACAGGTTCTTTGTTTGTGCCTGTTACTACATTTTGCAAGTATTGATCACGGGTAAGAAGTTGTTCTAGTATTGCACCTAGCTGAATTTCGCCAAAAATACCCGTAGTTTTTACATTAGATAACATTTTAGTAAGGCTACCTACATCGGTTGCCATGGTTTGCATCTCGCCAATAGATTTGTATACCTTTTCTAGCTGGTCACCAAGAACTTTAAAGCTTTGGTCAAAACGTTCGTTTATGGTTTTAGAAAGTTTTTCGTCAACGGTTTCACGCATTTTATCTAGCTGCTTATTATTGTCTTCTTGCATGCTTTTAATATTGCGTTCGGTAGAAAGGCGAATAGATTCCAGCCTATCTTCCTGAACTTTGCTCATACTTTGCATACGCTCGTCTAGTTGCTTAATAAGTTCTAACACACGTTTTTCTAAGGCTAATTGACTGGTTGTTAAACCGTCCTGAAAAGTTTTAACGGTATTACTAACATTTTCTAGCCCCGCCTTTTGCGAGCTTGCGAGCGATGTGCTTATAAAATTTACCGATCTATCAAAACTATCTACAATGTCCTTTTTGTCAGCACTTGATATTGCCCCATTGCCTTTGTTTTTAAATAAAAGGGCTATAATTATTACAGATAAAATTACCAATACACTAAGTAAAATATAAATATAGGTCATAATGCTCTCCTGAACATATTGTAACTTATTTATAAATTTTGTGCAACCATAAATACAATAAAACGCATGAACGATAAAAAATTCATTAACCAAGAATAAAAAACCGCTACAACTATTGTAGCGGAATATTATACTTTCTAATCAATTTTGAGATTCTAATTCTTTTTTATAAGCGTCTAAGATAAGTTCTTTAAGTTCGTTACGAGTGTTTGTGTCTAGTGGATGAACAATATCTTTAAATCCTCCGTCTGGTATTTTACGGCTAGGCATTGCAATAAATAAACCATCATTACCCTCTATAATTTTAATATCGTGTACTGCAAAGCAGTTGTCGATAGTAAAAGATGCACTGGCTTTTATTTTGTTATCGTTTTTTGCAATTCTAATCCTTACGTCCGAAATATTCATGTTCATTAAAGTTTTCTCCTTTTAGCTTTTTGTTAGCCTAATGATATTGTAAACTAATAATAACCAAAAATCAAATATTTTAAAAATCTTTTTTTAATTTTCTTTTTTTACTACCTCTTTTAGATACTGAAGATAATCTTTGCCAAACTCGGAATTTTTTAGTGTAAAATCGGTAATGCATTTTGCGTATTCTAGTTTATTGCCGCAGTCGTGATACTTTCCCTTTAGCACAACCCCTGCACACTTACCATTTTTGGCCTGCTCGCATATAGCATCGGTTAAGTATAACTCACCGTTTTTAGGCTTAATTTTGTTAAAATCGTTAAAGATATCGTTAGTAAGCAGATATCTTCCAACTACTGCATAAAGTGACGGTGCTTCTTCTGCTTTAGGCTTTTCTATAATGCCTACTAGATTTTTTGTGCCATTCCTTTCTTCTAGTACAGCACTGCCGTATCTAGAAATCTCACTCTTTTTTACCTTATTTAAAATGCAAACGCTTTTGCCCGTTTTATCGTTTTCGTTTATTAGCATTTTAGCTACCGGAACATCGCTAGTAAACAAGTCGTCACCGTAAAACAGTACAAAATCGTCACCATTTAGCCACTTTTTAGCTAAGTTTACAGCCCCAGCAGAGCCTGTCATCTTTTTTTGATAAATCATCTTAATATTTAGTTTGTTTCTTACACTATTGTACTCGTCTAATAAACTAAGTTTGTTATTTTTAGCAAGTTTTTTATTAATATCTTTGTTCGGAAAAATAAACTCCTTAAGTTCTTTTTTTGTCTTACTAAAAATAATCAAACAATCGGTAATTCCGCTGTCTACGCATTCCTTTAAGTGATAAAACATTATGGGTTTATCTACTATAGGGAACATTTCTTTTGCTACACTTATGGTTGCAGGCAAAAACCGAGTTCCCCACCCACCAGCTAAGATTACTGCTTTTTTTACTGACATAATTTACTCCTTATAAAAAATATTATATCATAAAATATCAAAATTGCCCAAATTAATATAAAAATAATTTGTCGAATTTTATAAATTTATGAGATAAAACGAACAGCTTAATTTTGCTAAGCGTTCGTTTTAATTAATAATATTTATTTTTTATTAACCACTTTGAGGTGAACCTTCTTCCCCTTACTAACAACAACTTCGTCGCAAGACAAAGTAAGTTTATCATCTGTTACTTTTTTGCCGTCTATCGAAATCCCCGCTTGGGCGATTAATCTGCGTGCTTCGCCGCGGCTAGAGCACACACCAGTATCTGCAAGCATTTCGCAAACATTAACGCCAGCAGAAAGTTTAGGGTAAACCACCGTGTTCATATTATCGGACTTACCGCTGCCACTAAAAATGTCTTCGGCTATTTTTTGAGCCTCTTTTGCTTTTTCTTCGCCTTGAATAAACTTAGTAATTTCGTACGAAAGCACTTTTTTAGCTTTTACAATATCATCAGCTATTAGTGCTTTTATTTCTGACATCTCCATATCTGTAAAAAGTGCAAACATCATTTCTATACAAGAATCTGGCGTTTGGTAAATGCCTTGGTAAAAGTCGTAAGCAGATATTTTACTTGGATCTATCCATATTGCACCGCGTTCGGTTTTACCCATTTTTTTACCTTCTGCGGTTAGTAGTAGTGGATTGGTTAGACCTTCCATTACTCGTTTTCCGCCGTCTGCAAAATTAAGTTTTCGCCCTAGTTCTACACCTGCTACAATGTTGCCCCATTGGTCAGACCCACCAAACTGCAAACTGCAGCCATATTTTTTATTTAGGTACACAAAATCGTATGCTTGCATTAGCATATAGCCCATTTCAAAAAATGTAAGACCGCCTTCTGCTAGCCTGCTTGCATAAATATCGTTAGTAAGCATCTTGTTTACATTAAAATGTACACCAATATCTTGCATAAAGCTGATATAATTATAATCTTTAAACCAATCGGCGTTATTTACAATTATAGCTGGGTTATCACCGTCAAATTTTAAAAACTTAGAATAACTTTTTTTAATAGCTTCTACATTTTTGTTAAGTTGCTCGGGCGTAAGCATACTACGCAACTCGGTTTTGCCAGTAGGGTCTCCAATAGCGGCAGTTGCTCCACCAACAAGTATTATTACCTTATGCCCCACCATTTGAAATCGACGCATAATGCAAGCAGGCACACAGTGCCCTATGTGTAAACTATCTGCTGTTGGGTCGGTACCCGTGTACACTACAAGGTTATCACTTTTTAAAAGTTCTTTTATTTTTTCCATATCTGTGCCTTGTTTTATAAGCCCACGCTCAGTTAGCACATCAAATAAATTTTGTTTAGTTATTTTCATTGTTTACCTCTTTGTTTGTTTTAATATTTAAATTTTGGGTATTTAAATTATTTTTCTAATGGTTCTTTAATTGTTGAAGCAATAATATATCTCTTTTCGTAAATAATCAAGAATATAATCAAAAAGCTATAAGTGCAAGCAAATATTACAAAGAATATTTTAAACACTACCAAACTATTTATAAGCCCTAAAAGTATCAAAATACCAAATACAATTATTCGGCTTATGTTAAATAAAACTTCGTTTACCGTTTGATGCTCGGTAATTTCGCTATATAAGCCTGCTTCTTTAAGGTTGCTATTGCGGTAGGTATCAAAAATTGTTTCTGCCACAATTTTGGCAATTACTATCAGTAAATTATAAATTATCAACGTTATATAATTAGACATGCTGGCAAACAAAACCGAACCAATTACTGGCAAAATTGCACATATACTTAAAACAACTTTTCGCTTGCCTGCTGTAGTAAATTTATTAATTAATAGTAGCGACACAACCGAAACTGCTGCAAACACACTAGTTAGTACACCCAAACTAAAACTGGAGCCAAATTCTAGCATAATGCAAATATTAAGAAGCGTGCTTACAATAGTTGCAGAGCCATATATAAGGCTACCAAAGTACAAAAATTTCATTTTTTTGTAAACTTCTGGATTTTGTTTAAGTTTGCTAAAATAGCCTTTTATGCTAAAGTTGCTGCCCTCTGGTTTTTTGCTTTTTACTCCAAACGAAACCCCAAGCTGAATTACGCACACAACGCATACATAAATTGCAACCATGCTATATGTGCTAGACGAAATTAGTAATCCCATAAGTATAGGTACTACAATATTTATAATTTGGGATAAAACGCTAGAAAATACTGCAAAGCTTTTTATAGACTTACGGCTTACCATTTCTTGCTTAATAGTGTTATAGCTAGAGTAATAAAATGCTTTTGCAACACCATTAAGTAGTCCTGCCAAAATTAAAAGATTTGCTATTTGCTTGCCACAAAATACACAAAGCACAACCAGTGCCATGTTTATTACTATTCCAACGCGGTAAAACCACACCCTATTTGTTTTATCCACAAGGGGTGCCAAAATTAAGTAAAAAACAATCAACCCGATGTAGATAAATAAATTGTAAATTGCAACGTTATAAATGTAATCAAAAATTCCGTTTGTAAGGTCGTATATATACGCAACCAAAAAAGTTGATAAAAATAAATTTATAATGCAATAAAATAAATGACAAATTTGCAAACATACATTTGCACTGTTATCTTTTTTGCTAGTAGAAATATCGTATACAAAAGCCATAAAAATTTGTCCCAAATATTCGTAAATTATTGTTTATTAAAACTTGTATTATATTAATAAATAATAGCACACACATAATTGTAAGTGCAACAAAATATTAAGTTTTAAGTAAAAGTATTCTAAAATTGTTGATAAAGACAAATATAAAATGTATAATTAAACTAATTTAGGAGGATTTTTTTAATGGGATTTTTTAGCACCAATGTTTTAAAGGCTATCGAATGGGCAGACGCTAGCAAAAATACTATTGTTTATAAGTACCCTATGGACGGGCGTAAAATTGTATTTGGTAGCAAACTAACAGTACGCGAAAGCCAAGTTGCGATATTTTTAAACAAAGGTAAAATTGCGGACGTATTTACACCGGGTACTTATACACTTCATAGCAGTAACTTACCAATACTAACTCAGCTTCTTGCCCTACCTTATGGGTTTAAGTCGCCATTTTTTGCCGATGTATTTTTTGTAAACACAAAACAGTTTACCAATCAAAAATGGGGAACAAGCAACCCTATTACCATGCGCGACAAGGAGTTTGGAACAATCCGCGTTCGTGGTTATGGCTCGTACAGCTTTAAGGTAGATAACGCCGAAACATTTTTAAAGGAACTTTTTGGAACCAACAGCACCTTTACTACCGAAGATATAAGTTCGTATCTTAAAAGCATGCTGGTTTCTAGCATATCGGACACGATTGCCGAAAGCAAAATTAGTGCGTTAGATATTGCTTGTAATTTATCGGAGTTTAGCGAAGTTGCAACCAGCCATGTAAGCGGCGACTTTGCAAACCTAGGTCTAAAGATTACAAAACTAATTATCGAAAATATCAGCTTCCCCGAAGCGGTAGAAAAAGCCATAGATACCCGCTCTTCTATGGGCGTGCTAGAAGGCCAAATGGATACTTATGTAAAGTATCAATCGGCTAATGCTATTGGCGACGCTGCCAAAAACCAAGGCATGGGCGGAGTTGGTGCAACCCTTGGAACCGGTATGGCTATTGGCGAGGTAATTAAAGAAAGCCTAGCTAGCACTAAAAAACAAAGCGAACAGACAACTGGCAAATTTTGCCCAGAGTGCGGTGCTAAAAACCGTGCAAATGCTAAGTTCTGTTCGGAATGCGGTAGCAAACTTGCGAGCAAAGATACTTGCATAAAATGCGGTGCAAAAGTTACCCCAAACGCTAAATTCTGCCCAGAATGCGGCGAAAAGTTAAAGTAAAATTTATAAACAGATAAAACCTCACTGCAAAAATTATCATATTGCAGTAAGTATCTAAATTGTGGTAAATATCTAAATTTACAATAAAAAAAGTAGGCGACCACTCGCCTACTTTTTTATTTAATAAGTAATTAGAAGCTCTTAGATTATTCGCCATGATCAGAATGACAGTATATTAATAATTTAATTGTTTAAGTTAAGGTAAAAATAAATTTTTAATCTACCTCTACAAACCAAGTGTAGCCGTCTAAAAACAAATAACGCTGTTTTCCTAGTATTCGGCAAGTGTAGCGTATGCCCATGCCACCACCTTTGGTGCTGGTTACTTTTCGTTTGTCTAATACTTTGTCTATAACATACTTTGCACCAGTATCCCACTCTATTTCTAACGGGATAACTTCGCCTATTTCGTTCATTAAACAGCGTACTTTTATGTTTTTTCGCATGGTATAATTATAAACAAATCAATAACAAAGTATACTTTACAAAAAATTACTATAAATTGTAATTTTTTATATAAAATTTTAAGTTAAACACAATTTAACTATTTTTATTCTTACTTTAAATACTAGGTCCATAAATAAAACACCAACCAAATAGTAAAGTTATCAATATAAAAAAACTCCGCATAAGTATTTCTATGCGGAATTAATTTATTATTATATACTATTTATTATTTGTCGCTTGGCTAAGTAGTTCCTTCTTTTGCTCTTCGGTTAGCTCTTTGTGCTGCTCTATAACAATTTCTGGTTCTGGCGGAAACTCTTTAGGATCCTTTTCTTTTTCTTCTTTTATATCAGATAAACTTACTTTTTCTATAACAGCAAATTCTTTATCTACTTCTGCTTTTAAATTTAAAATATCTTCTTTTTTTACATCAGGTGTAATACGATAGTTATTAAATTCTGCTCCACACTGCATTACACTTTGATTATAACTTTCGGCTAAATAAATATATTCGCTGTTTAGCAAATTTTCTATTTCGTTTACTAATGCATCTCTAGATTGACTTAAATGATTTTTTGCTTTTTCTAAATTTTTTATAAATGCATCTTGTTGTTCTAACGAATCATCTCTTTCTTTGTATCTATTAAAGAAAGTGCCCTTGTATTGTTCCGATGGGTTTAAATCGTAAGTCCATTTATCATGTGCAATTTTTGTTGTTAAATATGCAACTTTGTTTACAAGTTTATCGTAGTACTCTTTATTTTCCAGCGATAAATATTGAAGCTGTTCTTTATTTACTTTATATTGCCTATTAACTTGGTAATTTTCTAGTCCATACATATTAGCTTCGCGGTATTCTACATCTTTAATTGGTTTGTAGTTTTGCCTATCTTCTTCTACAATATATGAATTATTTTTAAGATAATTAAGGTCGGAACTAAAATCTTTTTTAATCCAGTCTGCAGCATTTTTTCTTAATTTTGTTTGCCTGTATAAATTTTTTAGTTCTTCTTCTTTTTTTTGTTTAAAAGCATTTAATTCTTCTTGATTTTTAAATTTCATAAAAATGCTCCATTTGTATTCTTTATAATATAATTATATATTTAAAAATAGCATTTGTCAATAGGTTTTAAAAATCAAATCTATATAAAATTAACCATAATTTTAATTTAGTTATTAAATTATTGCCATTAATTTGGAATTTATTATTTAACGATGTTTAGTATAATATAAGTGCTCAATATGTGTCTGCGATGAAAGTTTACTTATTCGTAAATGCCCAGTGATAGCTTTTTGCAGTAAAGCGAAAGATTGTATAAAATTACTCCATTAAACCGGGTTTAATAACATGCTCATCTTTAATATTAAGCTCCACCATTTTATCGTCGGTGTAAACTATGGCTTTGTTTATAATGTTTCTACCAAAGCGACGACGAATGGTTTCTACCGCGTCCTGCAAATTTTTATTTTTTTGCTTTTGCGTATAGCTGCTATCTATGGTTAGTTGCTCTTGTTTTGTAAAATCGGTAACGCAAACACCAAGCCCACGCACTAGACCATCACTCCACTTAAAATTTTGTTTAAATAGTTTAAAGGCAGCATCGGCTATGTCCGAAGCTAAACATGTTGGCGGCATCTTTGCCATACGGCTGACACTTTGCAAATCGTTTTTGGTTATTGTTAAATGCACCGTGCGTGAAAGTTTAAAGCCGTAGTCTATCATGCGGGAACTTACACTTTCGGAAAGCAGTATTAGTAGTGCCATAACATCGGTATCGTTTTTTAAGTCGCGATAATAAGTTAGGCTGTTACCTACCGATTTAATCTCGTCCAGTTCCTCTGTTGTTCTAACTATATCGGAGTCCTGACCGCTCGCATATGTATAAAGCACCTCTCCCCATTTACCAAGTTTAGCTTTTAAAATTCTTTTATCAAACTTTGCAAGGTCGCCTATTGTTTTTATGGTAAGTTTGTTAAGTTTGTTTTTGGTTGCTCTGCCTACATACAACAAATCTTCTACTGGTAATTTCCAAACAATATCTTTATAATTTTGCTCGTTTATTACAGTTATTGCATCAGGCTTTTTTAAGTCCGATCCTAATTTTGCAAAAACTTTATTAAAACTAACGCCTATAGATACAGTCAGCCCAATTTCGGTTTTAACCCGTGTTCGGATTTCGTCCGCAATTTTTACTGGGTCGCCGCCGTGTTTGTGGCAAGTTGTAATATCCAGCCAAACCTCGTCTATACCAAAACTTTCTACCCTGTCGGTGTACTCGCGGTAAATGTCCTTAACTGCACGCGAATACTTTAAATACAAATCGTGATGAGCCTCCACGCAAACAAGGTTTGCACACAAGTTTTTTGCCTCGTACAAAACCATGCCCGTTTTTACGCCCGCCTTTTTGGCTATCATATTTTTGGCAAGAACCACACCATGACGGTCGGACACTTTACCGCACACAACAACCGGCAAATCCTTAATAGCCGGGTTAAGCAGACACTCTACCGATGCATAAAAATTATTTAAATCGCTATGCAAAATCTTTCTCATAAATATATTTTAGCACATATGTTCGATAAATGCAAGTGTTTTAATAATAATTACTTAAACTGCATATTATGCTTGCAAAAAAATAAAATATAGTGATATACTACAAGTAATGTATATTGCTTGTAAATTAATTATTTTTTAAGCAATTTGGAGGACAATTATGAATAGTGTTATAGACCGCTCTTTTGATGAACAGTTTGCAAAAGCTTGGTATAATCTTGGTGGCGACTTTAGCTATATGTTTAGCAAAAAACTACTCGCCTACCTAAAAAAGAATAATCTAAAAACAAAAAATGTACTAGATGTATATTGTGGTGCTGGTAACTTTTTGGCAGAAATGCAAAAAGCGGGCATAAAATGCGTTGGTACCGAAGGCAGTAAATCCTTTATAAAGTTTAACAATCAAAATTATAAGGATGTGGAATTTATTTATGCTAACGCCCTAAACGACTTTGCAACAAAGGAAAAGTTCGATTTAGTTACTTGCATATACGACCTTGTTAACTATCTAGAAACATACAGCGAATGGGAAGAAATGTTTAAAAGCGTGTATAAACAACTAAATAAAGGCGGCATGTTTGTATTCGACTTTAATACCCCAAAACGCCTAGAAAATTGGAACGTAACTATATACGACCAATCGGGCGATATGGATTATGTAGAAACCGTTAAGCCAAATGTTCATGGCAAAACTGTCATTAACTATGTTTATTATGTAAAAGACGGCACAAAGTACGATAAGACCTCTGCCCTTTACACCGAAACCAGCTTTGAAATACCACGCGTTGTAGAAGCTTTAAAAAAGGCAGGATTTAAAACAGTAAAACTTTGCGACTTTGAATTAAACGAACTACAAAACCCAGAAACCCGCAACAAAGTTCATGTAGTTGCAACAAAATAAAATTAAAAATACAAAAAGACTGATAAATATATCAGTCTTTTTTACGGTTAATTAGTATTTAAATGTACCAAACATAATTAACAAAACTTTTATAGTTGTAAAACAAGCTTAAAAACTAAATAAATGCTTCAACTACAGGTTAATATACTACCTACTATCACATGCGTATTGCACGCGAGAGCGACGGTACAGGTTAAACCCTAAAAATAAAAACTAAAACAAAATACTACTAAATTTGTTTGATTTTCTTTACTGAGCAAAATTAGTATAAGCGAGTGCTCGCGAAGGTTTGGTAATGCGATTTTGCTTGGCGTAAATGTGCAGTGCCAAAGGTTTGCAGAAAGCGAAGTATTATATTAATTTTGCCCGCTAAGGCGTGCTTGCTGATCTGCCCTCTGCAAATTCTCTATCATTTCTTCTATTGATCCATTCATGAAACTCTCTAAGCTATAAAGCGTACAGTTTATGCGATGGTCGGTTACGCGGTTTTGAGGAAAGTTATAAGTACGGATTTTTTCGCTACGGTCGCCTGTTCCTACTTGGCTGCGACGTTTTTGTGCGTACTCAGCATCTGCTTGACCTTGATAATAGTCGTAAAGTTTAGCTTTTAGCCAATTCATTGCTTTTTCGCGATTTTTAAGCTGACTACGTTCGTCTTGACAAGCAACAATAATGCCAGTTGGCAAATGGGTTATTCTTATAGCACTTTCGGTTTTATTAACGTGCTGACCGCCCGCTCCGCCACTGCGATAGGTGTCTATTTGCAAATCTTTTTCGTTAACTTCTACTTGAACATTAACAGCTTCGGGAAGAACTGCAACCGTTGCAGTTGATGTATGCACTCTGCCTTGGCTTTCGGTTTCGGGTACGCGTTGTACACGATGTACTCCGCTTTCCCACTTAAGCTTAGCAAACGCTCCTTTACCTTTTACCATAAATGAAACTTCCTTTACTCCACCAGCCTCGGTATAGTTGCCGTCAAGTTCTTCGATTGTAAACCGCTGAGATGCACTATATAGTTCGTACATACGCTTAAGCTCGGCAGCAAATAAACTAGCTTCGTCCCCGCCTGCACCAGCACGTATTTCGATAATTACGTTTTTATCGTCATCCTCGTCTTTAGGTAGCAGCATTACTTTTAGCTCTTCTTCTGCCGATAGTACTTTGGATCTTGCTAATTTTTCTTCTTCCCTAAGCATATCCTTCATTTCGGGGTCATTTTCGCCTTTTATAAGCTCTATAGCGTCTGTTACATCTTTTTGAGCTCTGCAAAGTTCGTCGTACTTTTCTATAATTGGCGAAAGCTCGGCATGTTCTTTACACAACTTTTGCCAAGTTGGCTGGTCGGCAATTATTTCCGGATTTGCAATGTCCTCGGTTATTTTATCAAACTTTACCTTTAAATCTTTGAGTTTTTCTAACATTTTTTTGCTCCATTTACTTATTTATTAATTTTAATATTTACAATTATTACGGTTTTATCCGCTTATAGAACCCTTATAAAAAATCGTAAAATACACAATTTTATTTTTTTGTTATTATTACAAAACGCTCTATTCCATTTATGTCTTTTATTATATTTGTAGCATAATTATCTTTAAACATTTGTGCAACGGTTTTTGCCATAGTGTGACCGACTTCTAAACATAACTTGCCACCAACAAATAGGTAGTTTTTTGCCTGCTGGCTTAAAATTTTATAAAATTTATAACCATTTTCTGGCGCATATAATGCTAAATGAGGCTCCCACTCGTTTACATTTTTTTGTACCTCTGGGTCACCGTAAGATATATATGGAGGATTGCATACTATATAATCAAAATGCCCCCAAATATTTTTAAACATATCACTTTTTATAATGTGTATATCTACTTTGTTAATTTTAGCATTCTTTTTTGTAAACTTTATTGCATGGCGGCTTATATCCGACGATGTAATGTTAGCCAAACTCTTACATTTCTTTTTTATAGATACGCCTATTGCTCCGCTGCCACAGCACAAATCTAGCACCTTTACCGGTTTTGGATTATTTAAAATTTCTTTAATTACTAAACTTGTAAGCTCCTCGGTTTCAAACCTAGGGGTAAGTACCTTGCTACTTACCATAATAGTATTATCACAAAACTCTGTAAATCCTAAAGCTATACTAAGAGGCATGCCTCTTTTTAGTTTTTTTGCATAATATACTAGTTTTTTATAGTCGGTTTTATCAATTATTTTAATCCTTGCAAGCTCGCTGCGTTTAATTTTTAAAACTTCGCAAAATAGCCAATCTATATCGCTACTGTCTGCGTTTGCAAGGCTTTCTATTTTATTTCGGCAAGTTACGTAATCCATAAAAGCCCTCCTAAAAACAAAAAGTGTGCAAAAAATATTCTTTCCTGCACACAAAAAGGCACAAGCAAAATGCTTGCACCATTAAATTTAAGCTACTTGCCGTAACGTTTGTTGAACTTTTCTACTCTTCCACCAGCGTCTACAATTTTTTGAGTACCAGTAAAAAATGGGTGACACTTGTTGCAAATATCTATCATAATAGTATCGCCTTTTTTAGTAGAACTGGTTATAAAAGTTTCGCCACATGCACATTTTACAGTAACTTTGTGATAATCTGGATGTAAATTCTCTTTCATGTGTTATCTCCTAATAATCAAAATGCAAAAAGATTATATATTAATTTTATAATAATGTCAAGTATATTTAATAAACAATAATTTTTATAAAGATTAATATTTATTGTTTAAGCATCACGTTTTAAAAAAGTTTTTTCATTATGTTATAAAAATCAATCAATTTATTCACACTACTAGTAAAAGGAGA
>CAMRVD010000029.1 GCA_947054085.1 uncultured Clostridia bacterium
TATTTGTTAGTTTTTAAGTTTAAAACTATTTGCTATATTAACTTACTTTTTTTGCTTCTCTTTTTTGTTTATTAGTTGCAATAAATTTTTTTATTTTATTTACTAAGCGAACAATCCATAACTTTTTGTATTCTTCTTTGTCCACATATTTGTAACCAAGTTTTGCCCGAGAGTCTACATTTAAGCAATCGATAAATCTCCACTTACTTAAGCGATACTTATACTTACCCATACAAATATTTATAAAGTCTGCCACCCACATAGTAACAGCAACAAACATAAACCCGCCACCTAGCGATAGTTTTATAGAGTTGAAAAACCAATTTTTTGTAAATATTATGATTAGCCCCATTATGCAACAAAATGTGCTGACAATGCCTTTGCGATAATTTCTTGCATAGTAATTGTGTATACCTATGTATCCAAATAAAAAACATAATATACCCATTGTGCTAGCCTTTATTTGAGGTGGCCTATAGTAGCTAGCTTTTTTTACTTGTTTTTTTACTTTGCGTTTAGCAAGCATTAGGTCTGCCCACTTGTATATTTCCCACCATTTAATTGATGGCTTAGTATATTCGCCTCTTGCCTTTTTTGCACTATAGGTATAAGTTTGAGGCAAATATGTTACATCACTAGTATTTATATCTAACTCGCCATTTTTTACGCTAAATTCGGGACGTTTTTCCTTGCGTTTAAGCTCACGCCAAGTATTTACCGATTTATCGTCAGTCTTTTTTAGCAAGTCCTCAAAATTAATGGACTCCATAATTTCCGCACTAGAAATCCTGCGACGTTTGTGATGCTTTGACTTAGTATTTTGCTTTTTATAACTACTATTTGGATTTAGATTATCCTGGGCAAGGTTATCCTCTTTACTATTTGGTTTAACTTTTTTGCTTAGTTCTACACCACAATGTGGGCAAACTTCGGGTTTACCATTATAACTATTAAAACAATTTTTACAAATATGTAACATAAAATTTTCCTTCGATGCTATTTTAACACACTACTTATATTTTTGGCAAACTTTTATCAATAAAAACTCCCCTAATAAAATTAGGGGATAGGATTTTTAATACTTTAAAATTTAATGTTTAATTATAATGTTTTACTTATAGTTATAATAGTGAGGTGGAATAGATCCTCACGACTCCGTGGCGTTGCCACTACGCTAAGGATGACAAAGTATATACACAAATACTTTACTCCAAAGACAAAATTTAAGATTGCACTAGCGCTCGGCATGTCTTTGCGATACGATTTTACTAAAGCGTAAATAACTATTTGGCAAAGGCAAGTATTTGACGCATAGCACTAATTGTTAGCGTTTACCTTTGTCAAAGGACAAAAAATGGTTTTAGATGAGTGCTCTATGTCTGCCCATGCGCGGATTTTACTTAGCGTAAATGACAAGTATGGGCAGGCATAAGAAAGCGAAAGATAAAGCTATTTTTTGTCCTTTGAAGCCATGTGTTCGATAAGTTCTAGCACTTTACACGAATACCCCCACTCGTTATCGTACCAAGCAACAAGTTTTACAAATGTGGGGTTAAGCATAATGCTGGCAGAAATATCAAAAATACAAGTACAAGAAGTTCCTACTAAATCCTGAGATACCACAGCCTCGTTAGTATAACCGATTATACCCTTAAATTTACTCTTAGCTGCCTTTACTATAGCTTCTGTAATCTTTTCCATAGTAGTAGGTTTAGCTAGTTTACAAGTAAGATCCACTACGCTAACATCGGCAGTTGGCACTCTAAACGCCATGCCAGTAAGTTTACCCTTAAGTTCCGGTATTACTTCGCCCACCATTTTAGCAGCACCTGTGCTACTAGGTATAATATTGCAAAGTGCACTTCTGCCCCCACGCCAGTCTTTTTTACTGCTGCCGTCTACAGTTAGCTGTGTTGCGGTGGTTGCATGCACAGTTGTCATAAGCCCCTCGACAATTCCAAAATTATCGTTAATAACCTTGGCTAGTGGTGCTAGGCAGTTGGTTGTGCAACTTGCG
The DNA here is from genome assembly GCA_947054085.1 of uncultured Clostridia bacterium. GTDB lineage: Bacteria > Bacillota > Clostridia > Christensenellales > UBA1242 > RGIG4790. Next base: position 2,018 of record CAMRVD010000029.1, read on the forward strand.
TTAGATACAACATCCATGCTCTTTTTATAAGAGGTATGATTTACGCCCATAACAAAAACTGGCGTACCTTTACCGGGAGCAGTAATAACTACTTTTTTTGCACCGCCTTTTAAGTGGCGACTAGCGTCCTCTAATTTTGTAAATTTACCAGTAGCTTCGGCAACATAGGTTGCACCCACACCCTTCCAGTCTATGTCTTCGGGATTCATGCAAGCAAAAAATTTAATTTTGTTGCCATTAACTACAATGCAGTCGCCCTCTACTTTTACCTCACCCTTAAATGCTCCATGCACGCTATCAAATTTTAGCATGTATGCTGCGTAGTTAATATCCAAAAATGGGTCGTTTATTGCTACCACCTGAATGTCCGAAAAATTTTCTACACTGGCTCTTAGCATTAGGCTGCCAATCCTGCCAAATCCGTTTATACCTACCTTTATTTTATCCATAATTATCTCCTTACTTTATATTACATATATTGTATAAAATTATTTGTAAAAAGTGCAAGTAAATATACCCAATGTAAAAAATTTTTATAAAAACTAAGAGTTTTTATGATTTTAAATAAATTATACATATAAAAATCTGCTTAGTCTTAATTAAGCAGATTTTATAATTTATTTTATATTCTTATAAATACAAGCTACTAAAATATTATATTTTATCAACTGTGGGTATTAAGTATTTCCACCCTGTGCACTATCCGATCCGCCGCCATTTTGACCGCCTGCATTATTTCCAGCCTCGGCGTTAGAGTTTGCATTGTTAGAGCTTTTAGCTGCCTTTTTAGCTGCGGCATCGGCTAAAGCTTTTTGTTTATCTGCCTCGAAAGTTTCCTTAGCGTCAGTGCCAATTTTGTCTGCTCTCTGCATATTACCTTTAGCATCTTTGCGTTTAGCTATTTCATTTGGTATTGCACTGCCCGGAACGTAATCCAACACTCCCTTTGCAGCTTTAATCAAAGATTGGCCTGTATAAACATCGTATGCTTTTTTATAAACCTTGGTCGATTCTTCTATAACCTTTTTGCCGTCGTCCACAACAGAAACCGCATCGCCCGGTTTTTTAATATCTTTATCGGCTTGTACAAAAAAGTCGATAAACTTAGGAACTTCAAATATAAAGTTAATACCAACCAATATAAATAAAAGCTGAATCAAAATATTAAGATGCTTTGCCGTCCAAGCACCAAAAGACCCGCTTAAATTAAGCATAGCAGGAGTTATTAAGTTTATACTTGACGACAAAGGTATTAATAACAGTGCTAAGTTAAGTCCAATGACCAAGCCATACATACTTACAACTTTTTGAAACATTTGCTTAACCCAAGTACCAAAGTTAGATTTACCATATAACGGAATGGTTGAAACTGCTGCAGGGTAAACCAAGTATAAAAACATAATATTAACCGTTCGCTTAATAATACCAAAAAAGGCATGAACAAGTTTAGGAAGTATAAGTGCACTAGCAAGCACTAGTATAATTAAATTGATTTTTAGTTGAAAGTATAGATTACCTAAACTTACACCACTGCCAGTAAACGAATAGTCTAAATAATAACTACTATCAGCCAGTTTAGCTACTGTCTTTTCCGATTTAGAAAACAAATTAAGAATATCTATATCAAAATAAATAGTTGGAATAAACTTAGAAATATCTACACCCGTAATAAATTCTATTGCCTCGCCAAGTACCTTTACTGCCCCTGCAGTACTGGTAACGCCCTCTGGTGGGTCGTAACTAATATGCGGAAAAAACGAACCCATTGTCGGCACATTTAACTTTTCGCGGTAATAAGTCACTTCGCCGTCTACTTTTTTTATAGCAGTAGGATAAGTGCCCTCGTCAAACTGACCACGTGCTACAATATAGTTGTCTGCTCCGTTTAAGTAAGAGGTACTAAACCCTCGATTTCCCATCGCTAACGGTTTATAATAATATTTTGTTAAATTATTTTGAGTATAGCTTTGCTCTTCGCAGATTAAAAATACCGCACCCTTAGCTTCGTCGGTTGCACCTTTTTTATGAGTATAAACTATAGCGTCTTTGCCATCGTTATAATTTACACTAAATGTTAAATCGCCCTGCTCGGTTTTTGTCATATTTAGAGCATGTCCTGCAGCTAAAGAACTTTGGTATGCTTCTTCTGCAGTCATAACATAAACACGTTTGCCCGACTGCATTAAGTAATCTTGTAAATCTGCATTAACCAAATACTCGTAACTGTAAGTAATTAGCCCTGTATCGTAGGCTGCATTGTAAACATTGTCTTTAGCAGTAGCAGTTTGCTGCATGTAATCTATATCGCTCATTGCAAAAAAACTTTGCATATAAAACATTTCAAAGGTTGCGTAACCTTGATTCCATTCGCTCGCCCTTTTGTACTGAGATAGTGCATTAGAGACTTCTTCCATTGTTCCAGTTGTGTCCCAATCTGTTACAGCAGAATAATCCTTAATCTGGTTAAAATTATAGGTTATTGGTATTTTTTTGTTACCATTGGCATAATTTCGGTATGCGTTAGCGTCGTAGCTGGAAGCTACAAAAATTTGCGATCCTATAGTTTGATTATTTTTTGAAACGGTTGCATTGTACAAAGTTTGAAGCACCGCATTAGATAGTATAATGCCAGCAAATGTAACTACCGGTACCAATATAAGTAACATACAACTTTCAAAAATACTCTTCCAAACTTTAGCCTTACTATTTTTTATTTCGCCCGTGCTATTAACGTCCGCAATTGCCATATATTCGCTTTTAATTATCGCAATAATACCTAAAATTATTATTACAACAATAGCAAGCATAAATAACCCTTGCAAGATTTTCATTACACTTTCGCTAAAAATAAACTGAAAGATTACATCGCCCTCTACCACACTATCTAGGCTAGAAAAATCTGTATTTATTCCGCATAATTGACGAACTAGCAAAAAGCAAAAATCTATAACAGTAAGAACCCATTTAAAAATAGTATAAATTAGTGTTACAAAAAATTTTAGTATAGGAAAAGTTGTATCTCTGTAATTTGCAAATATTACTTTAAAAAATGTTTCTAATCCGTTAGACAAAGTTAGGCCAGACAAATTATTTGCCATGCCAATTACATTACCCATCATTATCCAGCCTCCTTTTGTTATTTTTTCTTCTTTTTCTTATTTGCTTTTTTACGATCTTTTAGAACATCTAACCAATGATTAGCATTAGACCAAAGTTTAACCTGTTTGTTACCTTTATATGGAGATTTTTTATCTTCTCCCGAAAGGATATTATCAATTTCTGCCAAGCGTTTTGCGTAATCCTCGTCTTCGTAATCTGCCCCAACTTGCTGGTTAAAGGCGTCTTGAGCTTTTAAGCTCTTTTCTTCCCTAAGCATACGTTTTGCGTCAACTTCTTGTTTTACACTGTTGCGATATTCTTTAGTTAATTTTTTGGCAACATCTTTAGGTACACCATGTGCTCGTAAATACACTTCTGCTCCACGCGAGGCAACACTTGCTCCCACTTTTTTAACCTGACCATAAGCTTCCTGAGCGGCACTGATGCCGGTCAAGTCTTTTATAGACTGCTGAGCATAGTTTATGGTATTAATAACATGTTGACCGGTAAGAGTTTCCATTACTTCGCCCTTAATACTATCAACATTCTTTTTAATCTCTTCGCTGTCTTTAAATCCGTTATTTTGACTTAGAATTTTGCTAAATAGTTCTGGTGCTTCGTTAATTAAATAAGCCGAACAAATTAAGAATATTAATCTTATAATTTGATTAACAACATTTACACCAATAGAACTTAAATTAGCTAAGCTATTAAAGAACGAAACATCACTAATAAATGTCATGTTTCCAATAAATGGAATTAATATAAAGAATATCTGAAAACCTACAACATAGCCAAACACAGACAGCGTTTTTTTAGTTAAATCTTTATACCATTGGCTAAATATAGGTGTTTTTTCGGTCGTTTCTTTCTTTTCGGTTACATCTTTACCAAGAGAAATTGTTGCAAACATAACAGGACTCATTATGTAGTAGATAGTAATATCTATCACTCTACCAATAACCCCCCATACAGCTTTAAATACTATAGGCATTAATGCAACAATAGCAATTAAAAGTATTAAGTAATCTATTTTTGTAAGTATATAAAAGTTACTTATAGATAGCCCACTAAGGTTATTAAATCCATAATCTAAGGTAATACCCGCTTGTGTGGTTTTTAATGTATAATTGTCTACGCCCATAGGTAAACTTATTCTGCTATCTATTTCAAACCTAGGAATATTGCCATAAACATGCTCTACCAAAGTTTTACCAGTAAATATTTTAGAAATACTATTTGTAAACGCCGAAACTAAATTGTAGTTTACCGAAATTTGCTCGGTGGACATATAGTAAGCAGAAAGACCTAATTTACTAGCATTACGTATAACTATATTAGAACGATAAAATTCGGTTACTCCATTAACTTGACGAATTGCTGTAGGATATCCGTCCTCGGTAATAATACCTTTTGCTATTATCGGAAAACTTACTGGTTTGCTATTGCCGTTCTCGTCTAGATACTCAGATGTATAATAATATGTTTTGCAAATCCCATATTTATATTTAGTTAGCCATGTTTCGCTAGAACTTGGGTTATCTTCCTTTGGAACGCTTACAAAGCCACGACCATTATCGTAGTTTGTCATTAAAAATGGTACATATTTACCACTAACATTATCGTAAGTACAAATAATAAAGTAATCGCCGTTGTTTTCGTCGTAACCATCAAAAGTGTTAAGCAAAGTGTATTCTAGCCCAACTAAATTTTCTTCGGGTTTGTCGCTTAAACCAACAAAAGATAAAATTAAATTTTTACTTGTTAAATCAAGTTCGGCTCTAACACTTATTAAAGGATTGTTATTAGAATCTAAAATAGGTTCTTGCTTTTCGACAATGTCGGTACATATTAAATTAAATAATGCTAAATATCTAGCTCGATTTTGTTTTGCTGTTGCTCCGCTGTCTTGATTATAATTTATCAAACTATCTATAAGCTGATTTCTTAATTGCTTGCTTGTTAAATAACTATAGTGGCGATTTCTGCCGGTAAGATAACTTATAACGCTATCAAATGCAGCTTCTGCTTGTTCTTTATTTAAACTATCAATATAATTATTTAAAGACACCTTATTGCCACAATCTACATTATCAGAATTTGGTACACTACTACTTACAAGTACAGCTTTATAAGTTTCAGCGGACAGATAGCCCATATCTACAATTGCTTTTAAAAGTAGTTGTAAATAGGACTTACTATACTCGTTGACATTATTAGCTGATAATTTATAAGTATTATTGGTAGATAGATCCTTGTAGTAATACAAGCTATTTAACGTTTCGTTATTATGATTAGCATCAGTTAAATTATAAAGATTACTATTAAAATAAGCTTTAACTGTAATATTAGCAAGATTATTAATAAAATTGTTTATTGTTTTAAACTCTACCTTACCACCCTCTGCTGTTCCATCAGGAAGCTTAATATTACTATTGCCATTGTAGTTTAAATCGAAAAATCCTGTATAGGATTTGTCTACAAACACAGTTTCGTAGCCAATTGAATTTAAATATACACCACCAAGCAAATATTCAGCAATTTGAGCTGTAGGCATAGTAATAGCCAAATTGTAAACATGATTATTAACTATAACATTAAATGTTTTGCTTAGATTTTCGGTGGAGTTCATACGAACAGCATAAGAAATAAAGTACTTATTATACTTATCTATTGTATTTTGATTAGATATATAATTGCCCCAATAATTAGCTAAAGTCTGCAGACTACTTACACCAAACTCGGTAATAAACTTATTTGATTCTATTATATAGCCGTTATTTTGGCTTAAATATCCATACTGAACCTTACCCGAACCATTTAAATTATTGAATCGTAGTTTTGATACTAAATTTTTATCTATTGCATAATTTGCTATTAAATTAAGTTGTGTACTAACTTTTTGTGCGACTAGATAGTCAGTAGCACTAAGATTATTTATATCGTTTACTATCGAATTAGAAACAAATTTCCTTAAATCTTCTTTAGGCATTAATGCATTGGTACTATTTGCATAATAATGATCTATTAATTTGTCAAGATCCGATAAATAAAAATCGTTTGAAACAACTTTATTATAGTCTTTTTGACTATCTGAGTAATAAAAAGCTTTTAATAAAGATTCTGCTTTTTGTAGGCTTTTTTTGTAATTATTATATTGATTTTCTATTCCTTGAATATCGCTAGTGCTAACATACTCGGATAATACAATATCTAATCTGTTGTAACCAAATAAATTATCGTTTGTACCGCCAAGTAGCCAGTTTTTAAAGCTAACCATATAATCTGGCCAACCACTTGACCCCTCGCCCGAACCTTGCATAGATAATTTATTATTTATATTTAAATAAACATCTACTAAAAAGCTGCCATTAACCTTATTATCTAACCTATACTTAACTTTTTTGTAAACTAATTCACAAAGCTCTTTGTACTTAGGTAATTGCTTTAAACTATGAATTTTATTATCTATAAAACCTAAAGTACCATCATGTTTTTGCTCTATTCCCCATACCGAAACACCATGTTCTTTTGCAATTAAATCTATTATAGGGTCATTTTTTTGGTCTAACGATTTATTTAAGTCAAAGCCATAATAATAATTTTTTGTAAAATTTTCTTTAATTATTAGTTCTGCAAAGCTATAATAGCGGCTTTCTGCTGCTTTTTTAATATCCTCTACAAGTGATGCAGGTAATTCTTCCAGATCTATATAACCACTATGATTTTTATCTAAACTATCTTTTATAGTAATATTACCAATATTTTTATAAATACGATAAACTTCGGGATATTTTTGTATATTGACAATTTTATTTGTGGCATCTAAATATAAATCTGCGTACCTTTGGTCGTTCTTAAATACATCAGACAACAAATCTTTACTTAATCTAAACTCGAAAACTTCTGGATACTTAGAAATATCTAAATTGCTTTGAGCAATATTAAACATAAATTTGATTTTACCATCTGTGCCACTGGCATTATATTGACTTAGTTTGTAATATTCGTTAATACAATTAAATACAAAATTATTATCATTTGACTGAACTTCTAGTAAATCAAACCTTAATTGATTCATAACCACTATTTCTTTTGCCATATCCAAAAAGAAACTAGCCGAATCCGAACTTAAAAACAAACTACATAAATATGCTTTATATGTATAAAGTTGAATACTTGTAATTTCGCCTTCTGTAAATGGTTGTCCTTCGCCGAGCATAATTTTTTCTAGCAGTGGTTCAAATAACTTATTAAAAGTGTCTACAAAATAATCCATTGTAACTTTTAAAGTTTGATAATGTTCTTCGCCAGCAAGTGCTAAATACAACGCTTTTATTTCGTCGCTGGAATACTTACTTGTAAACATATATTTACCTAGGTTAGAACCATCGCTTTTTACCACATTTCCAAGCAGAAGTTCGCTAAAGATTAGCCCCTGAGGCGATATAAGCGATGTATCAAAACTTGCCGAATACTCGTTCCCTACAATTTCTACATTGCTATTAAATATAGTAAGCCATTCGCCAGTAGTAATTAGCTGAGATAAGTTTAGATTATGATAAATGGTTTGTAGATCACCCACAAGTTTGGTTGCCCAATCAACTTTTTTTGCACATTTTACAGTTTCTACCCTTTCCACCTTATGCAAAATTAACGATCCATTTTCGTCCTTTGTACCGTTAATATCTGCAAATCCAACTTCCGCACCATTTTGATCTCTGCCCACTGTATCTGCCATAAATTTGTGTAGAGCATTTAAAGGTAGTAATTTGCCATCTGCACTATACTCCGCAGAATACCATGGCTTTCCTTCTAGAGCTTCAAAACATACACCAAGTTTAGATTTATAAGCATTTAGATCTTTAACACCTTCGCTTTCCAGCTTACTATTATAATCGTCAACCTCTGTATTGTTGTAATATGTCATATTACTTAAAAGCAACCCAACACCTTCCTCGTTTGGATGCGTAACATTATAGCCTTCTTTTATGGTATAAATTGGATCGCCATAAACATCGTAAACATAAGTAACATTGCCATTACTATCGGTAATTACGTCACCTTTGTCGTTGGTCGCCTTAAGTTGCTCTAACACATAATAATGACCATTTATTATAACAACATCGTAGCTTACAAGCGTTACATAACTAGCGGTGTAATCTCTGTAATACTGACAATTAATAGTATACTTATCTAGATAAATACCATTTACTAAATCGTTTAAAGTATAATTTTGTAATGTGTTATTGTATGCATACCTGTAATATTCGTATAGCAGTATCTGATCCATTGCCGTTGCAGTGCCATACTTAAATTTTTCGGCATAATTACTAGATAGCTGAAGCTTTACTTTATCTGCAGCCCACTCCACTTTATTTATAGAACCATTTATTCGGTCTAACAAATTAAAACCAGTGCCATCTAACCCTAGCAAGGTTTTTAAAGTGGTTAAAGCATCCTCTATAGGTGTACTTAATATATGATCAGTCGCTTTGTAAGTTACCGTATACCTATTGCCATCGTGTAAATTATTTACATCTTTATATGTTATAGTTAAGCTGCCTGTATCTTTGTTATAAACTGTATTATCTACGTACTTCCATTCTATGTCTTCGTCGGTTACAGATTTATAATAAAATGTTATATTATTTGCCATGGCATAATCTATAAAATCCGCCATAACATAATACTGCTCAGCAGTACAAATAAATTTTTCGTATTCGCCAAACACATTTGAGTTTGTTGTTAACGAATGTGTGTTAGAATTATAACTTAATGTGCTATTAAATTTATTATAGTTACCACTAGCAAACTGATTATAAATTTCTTTGCCATTTGTAGCAAAAGCATCGTAAATTTGATGTAGTTCGTCTGGAGTGTATCTTTGATATGTATTGTCGCTATATGGATCGTTAAAATTAATATATATAGGTATGCGTTTGTCAGTTTGGGCATAATTTCTGTAAGCATTGGCATTATATGTACAAGTTGCCATAACTTGACTACCCATTGTCATATTTGCATTGCCCGAAAGCACTGCAGAAAACCCAGCCAGAAGAGCATTTATAAGAAGTATCGCACACATAAAAACTACAGGGAAAATTGTCATTCCAAAAATTGACTTTAACGCTCTGCCCCATACACGTTTTACACTATATTCTTCGTCGTTGGCAGCTTTATTGTATTCGCCCATAATTATAGAAAATATAGTAAACACAATAACCAGAACTATAGCAATTGCAAAAACAGTTTGTAAAACTTTTATGACTGTGTCGTTTGTTAAAAAACTTACTATCGGATTATGTTCGTCGTAAACAGCGTAATCTTGAATATCTACAGTAATACCCAAAAATTTATAAACAATAACTTGCACAAGATCAATTACCGAAAGTGCAAACTTAGCCATATACAATACAATAGTTGCAAAGAACTTTAAAATAGACTGACCAATAAGACCCAAAAAGAATCCTACACTGCTTGCTCCGTCTACAATATTCACGACATTGTCGTTTAAAAGCACAGAGGAAGAACCGCCCACACAGGCGATAATATTCTGTATTGTAGTAGCGAATATTTTCATTTGCTTCCCCTAAAAATTTGTATTTATTTTTCTTTTATTAATTATAATTTCGGCTTTTTAATTTTCTTGAGACTCTTTATTGTTTTTAGCTTTACGCTCTTGTTCAAACATAGCTTGAACGCGTTTATCTACTAGTATATCAATATTTGTTCGGCTATAAGGACCCGTCATTAAAAAGGCTTTACCACGAGGGTTAGATACAATTGTATCTTGTTCCTTTTCGTTAATTTGACCAGCTTTTTCGTACAGCTGAACAAGGTCGTTAATATCATGTGGTGCTAAACTAAAGATTAGCGAGTATTGACACGCATTAATTATAGCAGTAGACTTACGGGCAATATCTGGTGTACCTGTAAAGTCCTTTAAGTTTTGAGTAATTACAATTTGCATTCCTTCGTATTTTCTGATACGTTTTGCAAGCTGATACATAAAGTCCAAAGCTACGTCCTTTTTAGGATCAATAAATACGTGAGCTTCGTCTATAACAACAATTATACGACGTTTGGTTTTGTACTTTGCGTTGTAATCTTTGTTAGAAATAATCTCGTTATTAAGCCAACGCATAACAACCATCATTTGTGCGTTTGCAATATCGCTATTACTGTTAGCAAGAAGGGTTTGGAAGTTAAATACTATAAAGTTTTCTTCGCTAGTAATGGTAGAATAACCATTCCAGAGCATGCTATTACGGCCGCCTTCCGCAAACTTATTTAAGTAAACTTTAATAATTCGCAGATTATTTTTTTGATACTCTTCAGTAGCTTTTTCGTGAAGTTCGCTTATGTAATTGTATAAGTCCTGCATAATAGGAAATTCTTCTGGTTTTAATTTATCAATTTCGGTTCGATCGTTAATGCCAAACTTTAAGTAAAGTTCTTTTATAGATTGATTAAGTATTTCTAGAGCATCCATAGTAATGCCATCTAGTATCATCTTAAAAAAGCTTTCCAAAAACTGTAAATGACTACTTAAGGATGCATTTTGCCCGGTTTCGGTTTCGTCGTCTAACTGAGTTACTACTTGAAGTGGATTTATTCGGCCTTCTTTAGCACTACCTACATCAATAACTTTACCGTTTAAATTATGTGCAAGTACGTCGTACTCACGCTCTGGGTCTAGAATAAATATTTTTGAGTTATCCGAAGCCAAATGCGTAAGAATTGCCTTAGTTGCAAACGACTTACCACTACCAGACTTTCCAAGAACAACAACGTTACTATTTATGCGTTCTTTATCACGCTTAAAAAAGTCCAAAAATACAGGTTCTTGGTTCATACCAAGATAAAATCCTTTATCGTCCTGAACCGCATCTGATACAAACGGAAACATCGCAGCAAGGCTTGTACTATTTATACCACGTTCGTATTTTTTTAAACCCGTCCTTTTAGAAATATTTCCATTTATAAAGCCCTGAAGTTGCAATCCAAATAATTCTGATCGTTTAAAGCCCGACCTCATTAATTGAGTTTTAAGTAGCTTTTTTTGTTCGTCTTCTACTGTTATAAAAATATTTGTGTCAAAAAGCATCTCGTTACCTTGCTTAATGGCAGCCATAAGTTCTTTTAGAGTTTCTAGGTGAGTATTTTTTTCTAGTTCAACACTGGCACGCGTTCTTTTAGATGCCTGAACCTCCATTTCCATAATAGAACGATCCAGTCTTTTTTCGGCTTCGTCTTGAGGAACGGGATTAAATTTTACACAAATTCGAGTTCCCGGTACACTAAAAAAGTTTCGTCCCCATGCATTTGGTACAGATAGCGGGTAATCCGCAACAGCCATAGTCGAAAAAGCTTTGTCGTTAATAAAAGTTTTACTTATTCCAAACCTAACGCTTTCTGGCATAATCCAATTAAGTAAATCTTTAGGTTCTATATCCGCTACTTCACGCTCGTCAAAGCCACTATCGTAGTAGTTCTTTAAAAATACTGCTGTTTGTTTGCGGTCTAAAATAGTACATTGCAAGACATTATTTGTATTGCCTTCTATTGTATTAACTACAAAGTTTATTGTAGAAATAAGACTACGAATAGACTTACTATATATAGCAACATACATATGATCCTTCATTATAGGAAAATCCTGATCTACATTCATTGCATCATATGTGGCTATTCGACTATCTATAATCTCTAGCCTTGGTTCTGCTTCTTCTACCTTTGTTACACCATTTTTAACGTTTGCAACTACTGCATCACGCTTGTCACATTCGTTATAGATGTAGTTATCAAGAACCATTGGTCTACTAAATTTATAAATAGCTGCGGTTTGCTCGCTGGTAAGCGATTTTAAAGCGTTATCTATAGCAGAAATATACGCATCTTGACGCGATACCGAAAGCATGTAGAACTCTATCGACTTTATTTCGATTGCAGCCCCATAATATTCCTTGTAGTCAATAATACCTATTTTGCGTTTTTCGTCGTAGTCTTGCTCCAAAATATTTACATAAGGAAGAAGAGTAGAAACATTTTTTTTGCCATTAGAAATTTTTCGGAATTTTTTTATTCCAAATAAATATCTAAATCCATCTAGCACAGCACTATAAAGCCGAGTTTCTGGCGAAACCTCCATAAACATAAGTACAGCTATTACTAAAATTACCAAAGTTAACGAAATTTTAATAGGTAAGCTTATTGTATTTGCAAATACAATAAGTGCACAAAGCACCAACGCCAATACAAAAATTAAGCCATCTACAATAGTAAAATTTTTAAAAAACTGTGTTTTAACCTTTGTCTTTTTTGGAATTAATCTTGCCATAATTTTCTCCTTATAATCGTTTATGGTGCTGGATTTTTAAAGAACCCAGCAAACTTCGTCGGAATTCTTGTGCTAGCTATCGGCAATTTTATGTTTAAAATTGCCTTTGGTTTACACAAGATTCCTCCTCTTCCCCATACGATTTATCTTAAATCTATGGGGACCCCGTTAATTTCTTTTGTGCTAGCTATCGGCAATTTTATGTTTAAAATTGCCTTTGGTTTGCACAAGATTCCTCCTCTTCCCCATACGATTTATCTTAAATCTATGGGGACCCCGTTAATTTCTTTTGTGCTAGCTATCGGCAATTTTATGTTTAAAATTGCCTTGGTTTGCACAAGATTCCTCCTCTTCCCCACACGATTTATCTTAAATCTATGGGGACCCCGTTAATTTCTTTTGTGCTAGTTATCGGCAATTTTATGTTTAAAATTGCCTTTGGTTTGCACAAGATTCCTCCTCTT
>CAMRVD010000030.1 GCA_947054085.1 uncultured Clostridia bacterium
AAATAATAACAAATAAAAATATAAATATCGTTACTGCAAAAGGTATAAAAAAGTAATATAAATTATTATTGTGCTATTAAATGTCGAAATAGCAAGATTATAACATTGTTTGTTTTCTTAAATTTAGTAGGCTTTAGCAAGGTTAATGTGGCAAGCATAACCCCAACTTGATAAAACTATAACCTAAATTAATTGTACAGTAAAAAAGTGAGGGTTATCCTCACTTAAAGTTACTAGCAATTATAAACATATGTAAACACAGATTGAATTTTTTGATTCTGCTTTTATAAGTTTAATTAAAGGTAGTATGTTGCTTTATATATAAATATAGCTTTTATTTTAGATATTTGGCTGCCGTACGTCTAGGTAACAAACCAATTTATAGTGCCAAGATAATCTAGTAATTTTGCAATTTGTTACCCAGCGTTAGACAAAAAAGTAAGTAAACGAACAACTTTTTGCCCCAAGTTTAGTAATGTTCATTTACTGATAGTATAATATCAATAAAATGTATAATAATCTAGTAATTTGTATATTAAAATGGCTTTAACTAAGCCGCATTTTGTCGAATGCTGTAGGTAATTAAACTTTAGATAAACCATGCTATAAATAAAATAGTTTTAGTAATATGTTATTGCAAAATTATAAAGCTTTTTATGGTAATAATATCATTATTGTAATATTGCATAATATGTTTAAACATACTTAAGATAATTTATAATAAATTTTATTTTAAGCAAATAAAAAATGGCAATTACTGCCACTTTTTATAAAACTTTTTTATTTATCTTTTGTGTAATCATATGCTAACATAGATATATATTAGTTACAAAGCATTTTAGGTATATATTTTAAAAAAATTCTAATATTTTGCAATCATATGACATATTTTGTCAAAATTTTATAAAAGAACAAATAATTTATCGTTAAATGCTTATATTTTGTAGAATTATGTAAGTTAATTGTTGGATTATTCCATTATATAAGTATAAGAGAAACTTTTAGACACCTTTTGATTACTTTGCTATAAAATTAAAAAATAGCGTAATGTGAGCAAAGAGATATAAATATTTTTGCATTAGTTATTTTACAAGTGTTTTGCAAGCAAAATAAAGTAAAATATAGCGTTTTGTGAGCAAAAACTAAAAAAATACAGCGGGCGTAGTGAAACCCGCTGTATTAAAAATTATTAAATCTTAATTAACTTTATTAATTTTAATAAAATTGTTTATTTTTTCCTCCAGCTTTTTAGATGAAGCTATCAATAGGTGTTTGTTGTTATTAAGATATATGTGTAAATATAAACCACTTCTATTGTAATTTTGTTTGTTAATATAATTAATATCTTTCCAATATATAGTTTTGATTATCTTGTTGCAAAAACGAACATATAAACCATCTTCAGTTACTGTTATAAAGTATAACAAACCTATATGTGGCAAAAATAATATAACAGGTACATATATTATATTTATTACAATTAATGATATAATTAAATAGCAATTAATGTCTGAAAGTGTTAATGCTAATATAATTAATATGGCATTTATAATAATAAGACATATCCATAGTTGTAAGTTAATCTTCCAATTTTTTATAAACATATGCAATACAAAAATTATTTTGAGTCAAAAAGGTCTTTAGTTAATTGTATTACTGTATTGAAAATATCTACAATAATTTCGCCACCTAACGTGATTATCGTTGAAATAAACTTAGCCAAAATTTTATTAGCAATAGAGACACATAAGTTACTAATATTTGAGAAATGAATAGCCGCTATACTAGACAAACTAACAATAGCTGATTGCCTAAATGCTGTTTTTATATCAAAAGGCTTATTATCTAAACTGCTAGTTAAATAAGAACCAACAAAATTACCAATTAAGTTCGTTGAATAGGATAATGATATTCCGCCTATTATTAATGAAGTTGTAGTTAGTGCTGAAGCTCCTAGAGTAAAGGCCGTACTTAAAAGGAAACCTCCAACGCCAACACCAAGACCTCCTAAAAATCCACTAACGGCACCACCATACCACCCACTAGAGAAGCTACCTCCATTCATTTCATTGATATAGCCACCTGCTATGGATGATATACCCGCTGTTATTAATGCTCCGCCGACTACTGCACCAACTCCAGTTGCGATCATTATAACGCCAACAACTACTGAAGTTGTACTGATAATCCATGCTAGCCATTTTGGAATTTTGCCAGTTTCATCTACTTCGTTAATTGGGTTATTTAAGCAATATACATATAGGTTTAAGCCGTTAACATTGTTTTGTAGACTATTTAGTATACCTATGTCGTCGCAGGTAACGAATCTACATATTTCTGGGTCGTAGTATCTAGAGTTTAGATAATATAGATTTGTTTCCTGGTCGAAGACATAACTTCTGTAAGTAAACGGATTAAGTTGAGCACAAAGATTAGCAATGTCGTTTACTACGCTTATAGTATCATTAGATTTATTAATCGTGGCTTTGCAGTTGCCCCATGCGTCGTAGGTATATTGCAGTAATATGTCGTTATTTGTCGAAAGTACCTCTAAAACGTTGTTTAAAATATCCTTTTTGTAAAGATATTCTGTGCCGTCTAGGTTAAATCCGGCTACGCCATCTACACCATAACGGAAGGTCATGGTATGTTCGCCTTGGGTAAGCTGAAGTAGTTTTGTACCGCTGTAAACATAGTTAGTAGTAACGCCGTTCACCGTTTTGCTGGTACGTATGCCATTTGCGTTATAGGTGTAGGTTATATCATTATATGAATCTAGTCTGCGACCATGTGACCAAGAGAGGATATTACCTTTGTAAATAGTAGGGTTGCCCACTTCGTCGTAAACAAAAGGCAGGTTATCGTAGGAGAGCAGTTGATCCCTCCAGCCGGTAAGCGGGTAAGTGTAGGTATGTGGAAGATAATCCACTTTATCTAGGTTGGATGCTAGAGTAAACACATACTCGGTTTTGGCTGTAATGTTTCCGCCCATGTCGTAGGCGTAGGTATAGGTTTTGTCTAGCTGTTTATTATCTTCGCGGACTATGCGGTTAAGGCTGTCGTAAAAATATCTATTTAGTAGCAGGTTGTTTTGGCGAATTTCGGTAATGTTTCCGTTTTTGTCGTACTTGTATGTTAGGTTATCTGCCGAATTGTTGTAGCAGACTTTACTTATAAGGTTAGTAGCGTGGTCGCCATTTTTAACGTAACTAAAAGTTTTGGTATTGTTTTCGCTAGTAATAGCTACCGGGCGATTTAGGTGGTCGCTTGTTATGTTTTGATACAAAACTGGCTCGCCCCCGGTATTGTCTGATGCATAAACCTGCACGCCGCACATTGCTGGATCGGCTTCGCTGGTATTGTATACATACTTATATGTTAGCTTATCTTCGCCAAGCGACATGGTGGTAGAGTCCAGCGTTTTGTGGTCGGTTTGATAGTTGTTTTGTAATACCACGTTCTTACCATGCACGCTAAAAGTGGTTTTGATTGTGTTACCAAAATTATCTATATGGTTATTGGTGGTGCTTGTAGTTATTGTGCCGTCTGGATTTTCTGTAAACTCTCTAACCGAAATTAAGTTGCCATAGGTATCGTAAATGTTTTGTGCAGTTAAAGTATCGTTATAGTAAACTTCGGACACATTGCCGTCTTTATTATAGGTTTGCTTAAAAGTTTGCGGGGTAGAGGTATGTAGTGTTGTGGTATCGCTATCTTTAGAATAAGAAGTAGAAAGATAGTCTTTTCCCGCTACTTTAATATTATTTACTCTGCCCTCGCAATCGTAGTTGTAGCCCACGCTAAAGCCGTTGTGGGTAAGGCTGGTTAGGTAGTCCAGCGTGTAGCCGTAGGTATTGGTACATTCCTGACTACCCTCGGTGTGGCTTAGCTGAAGTAACTTGCCGTCTTGTCCGTAGCCATAACTAGTGGTAGAATCGCCCTCTGTAAGTGTACTGATGTTTCCCGTGCCTTCTATATATTGTATATCGCTAACTTTTTGCCCAAGCTCGTTTACATTTTGGGTAGCTTTGCCTTTTTCGTCTACCGGTTGTTCGCTATAAAACTTGTCTGAAGGATGATCCTTATGATAAGTGACCGACTGGGTTTGATTACCGTTTTTGTCGTATTTTACCTCGCTAACTATTCCGTTAGGGCTGATTGTCTTTATAATCTTGCCGTTTTTATTGTACTGATAGGTAGTGGTGTAGGTTTTACCGGTGTTGTATGTTACAACCTCGGCTATAAGCTGGTCGTCGTCTGAGTACCTGTACTCGGTTTTATAGTTGCTATGGGCGTCTTTTTGGCTAATAAGCAGGTTGTTTTTGTATTCCGAGGTAGTAATGTTAGCCTGTTTTAGTTCTGGGTCTAAAAAACGTATTTCGCCTGTGTTATTGCTATAGTCTATGCTTGCAGTAAACTCGCAAATAGTAGCTTTTAGTACTACTGGTAAAACATTAAATTGCCAACCAGTGTATCTCCAATCGAAGTTGCGGCAAATTTGTTCGGTTGTGCCGTCTGTGTAGGTAATTTTGCAAGAAAGGTTAAAACGGCGGTCTTTTATATATTCTGGATACTGGTATGGGGTATCTTTCAATATATTCCTTGATTGCAAGGTAAAAGTTTTCTGATCTTCTTGATTTTGGGTATCATCCAAAATGTATGCCGAATCTGCCTTTGCAAAACATGATAACATGTAAGCATGGTGATTACATTTGCTGTGTAAGATATCATTGTTTAAAGCGTCTATCATGCTTTTTGACATAACCAAACTTGCTACTTTGTTATCACTTTCTATAATATGAACGCCACCAGTTGCACAATTTGCAATTTTGTGGTTAATGGTATAGTTAGAACAATACGCTTCGCCCAAATACAAGGAATCGTTTATAACTTTGCTACTATCTACAAAGCAAGCATCTTTTAAATAGTTGTCACTATTGTTTAGCAGGCTTGCAGACATGTTTATTTTGTCGTTTTTGTAACTATAGCTTTGTACTTGCTGACTAGTTGGATGATCGCTTTGTTCGTCTTGGTATATGGTAGTAGTGTTTCCTAATTTATCAAATATGTAAGTTACAGTTTTGTTATCTGCCGTTACGGTTGCCGATTTGTAATTATTGTTGATTATGGTTAGGGTTTTATCTGCTATTTTGTATTGCGTAAGGTCGCTGATCTCTAGATTGTAAATATCGTCAAAGCTATCTAGGCCGTTATATAAAATATCGCCATTTGTTACGTTTGTAATAATGCTTAGGCTATCGATAGTTACATTGCTATCAGTGCTTTGTACGCTAACCCCCATGCCGTTTTGGTTTACTACGATAAAATAGTCATCTCTGTATAATAGAGCAGTATGTGCAGCGTTTGATGGCTGCAGTTTATGTAATTTGCCGTCTTTGTAATCTAGCTTTACCTTGTTGTCTGAAGCATCAATTATGCTTGTAAGTAAGTTTTGTTTATTATAATTAAGTAAAATTGTGTTTTCGTTACTGTCTATTATGCTATAAATTTTGTTGTCGTCTAGAGCTTTGTAGTTAATTTTTATGGCGTTTTCGTAGCTGTCCATAATTAATACTAGTCTAAATAATTTATCGTCTTTGCTTTTGCCAAAGCCGTAAATAATCCCACTAGACGAATACAGGTAGTGGTGCGGTATTTGCAATAGATATTGCTCTTGAATATTTAAAGATTTTTTTAGCTCGCCCTCGTATTCGGTTAGCTGAGTATTATAATTTTGCAATGTGTTTATAGCATTTTGTATTTGAGCGTCTAGGTTAATTATGTCCTTATAGCCATAAGTGAGCTTTTTTTCGCTAGAATCCGCATTGCTTTCGGTGCTAGTAATGCCCACAGAAATGTCACTATAACTTACCGAGCTGTAAAGATCGTCTAGGTTGCCAAGTAGTGCAGTGTCGGTATTATAGTTAGATAGTTCCGAGGTAAGAAACGCTATAAAATCGGCTTTAGTTATGCCACTAGTGTAAAGTTCTTTATTTAAAGCAAGCGACTCTTCTTGCGACTTTAGCGAGCCTTTAGTAAAGGTAGAGCCGTCCTCGTTTTTGATACCGAAGGTGTAGATAGAAGATAATTCATTATTAAATATTTGTGCAGCAACTAAATCGCGTTCTGGCGGATTGTTTACTTGTATCCAATTAAACAGATTATTTACATGTGTACTATTAAATTTATTACTTGTTCCTAATCCCAAGGAATCTGGAACTTCGTTATTATTATAATCTTTAAATTTACGACTTCTATTTAAATATGTATAGCGTAATTCCTCTGCAATTTTCTGAAATTCTATATTTCTTTGGGTTTCGCCCAAGGTTTCAAGTTGGATTTTAAGTTGCTTTAAAAGCACTTTTTTAGATAATACCAGTGTACAAAACTGTTTTTGGCTAAGTGTTTTTGCACTATGTAGGTCGGCGATAGCGTGGTTAAGTTCCTTTATTTGGTTTTTAATGTTAATAAGTTCTTCGGGCTCATGGTCTACCAAATTAGCTCCTTTTATGTCCTCTATGTTAGATACTAATTTTAACCCAGCTTCGGATTCTAATGTGGTATATACCATTTTATCTTGGTAAATAAGGTTACCCATTAAATCTACTGAAAGCTCGCTTCTTTTTACATAAACTTTATTATTGTCGTCATCTATATAATAATATTTTTCTTCAATTAACTGTTCTTTTCCATTTTGGTCTATAAAAGTAAAAGACAAATTAGTATCGTCTTGGTTTTTAACTAAAAATTGGCTAAGGTTTAAGTTCCAGTTGTTAGGCATTCCCGCGTCTTGCACTAGATTACTGCTATACTTATTGTAATTTGCAGTGATCGATAAGGGCAAAACGTTGTTGTCGCTACTTATAAGTGGTGCAGTAAAGCATATATCTCCAGTAGCTAAGTCAACAGACCCTTCGCCCGAATTTATAACGCTAAATTGTTGGCTACTGGTGTTTGATTTGTATTCTTGTAATGGCAGATAGTCTAATACTAAAGTAAAGCCCTTAGCTAAATCCGCAGAAAGATCAGAGTCGTCTTGTAACTTTAAGGCAAGCGTTTTTTCATTTTGCTGCAATGCATCTTGTAGTTCGTCGCTAATGTTTAAATTAAGTTCGCCTACATAATCTGCAGGGATTTCGTCTATATATCCCCAATCCTTGCCCGAACTAGGCAAATAATAAACTTTGCAACTACTATTTTGCCCGTTGCGTGTCGTAAAAAATTTTACAGAAGCGTCTACTATTTTTATCTTGCTACTAGCAAGAGTAATGGGCATTACTAAAATTTTATTACTAGAAGTAGCACTAAAGTTTTGATTAAGTGTGATTGTCTTCATAAAATACCTCCTTTTTTTAATCACACTTTAATTATAAAAGTTAAATTTTCTAATGCCGTCTAACCTTTGCTAAAAACTGGTAATATTATCTTTATTAAAATTTTCAAGTAATTTGTCCATAGCTTCGCTATGTAATTGATATATTCGCTTTGTAGAGTAACTCATGTCGTTGGCTATTTGGTCAAATGTATAAAAGCAAAGGTACTTTAAGTACATTACAGTTTTGTATGGCTGGTCTAACGAATTTATGTAAAATTCTATGCATTGTTTTTTTGTTAGTAGTTGTTCCATTACTTTATCGTCTAGTTGTGTATCTATGGTCTTAAAACCTTGATTTTCTTCCATAAAATTGTTTATTCGTTTGTTTTGTGCATTAATGTGTTCTAACTCGGTTACTTTTTCTGCAATGTATTTACTATCAAATTTATAACTATCAAGTAATTTTTTAAGTTTCTTTTTGTCCATAATTTCCTCCAAGTATCTGATATTATCACTTAACGCAATAATGATATTATAATGTGAGCAAAATTGCAACCAAATTATTCAAAATTATTAATATTTATACAAAATTCTTGTTTTAAATAGAATTTGTGTGTATACTGATAGTATTAATTATACTAAGTATAAGTAGGAGCATTTATGCTAGCGGATAACATAAGAAAATTACGAAAACAACGTCATATAACACAAAGAGAGCTTGCAAAGATAATAGAAGTGTCGCCCTCTACTGTTGCTATGTGGGAAAGTGGTAGCCGAACTCCAGATTCGTCGGCATTAATTAAAATTAGTAAAAAACTTAATATTTCTATCGATTGGCTAGCAGAGCAAGAAAATGCGTCATATTCCATTAAAGTGCCACAAACCGAAAATACAGTTACTATAATTGGACGAAATGGTATGGCTAAAACATACATACTAGACGATACTAGCGTTAACGCAATAAGGGATTATACCGAATCTTTGACTAATAAAGATTGTAGGTGAAGTTAAAAATAATTGGAAGGACAAAATTCGATCATTATAACTTAGATACAATAAAAAAGGTAGATAATTATTTTGTTTCTAGTGTGGCACATAGGTTTATAATAGAAAACCAAATAAATAAACTACCAATCAATATAAAAAGTTTAATAAAAAATAATGGTTGGGCTTTAGTTCCATATAATAAAACAAATAAATATATAAAAAATGTAGACCCCTGTTTGTTTAAAAACAATTGGGGTTTTACATTGCATCATTTAGATAAATTTGTAATTTTTTACGATACAAGTGTAAGTATCGAGTCGCAAAGATTTACTTTAGCACACGAAATTGGGCATATTATGCTAAGTCACTTTGTAGCGGCTACGAACAAGATCGAAATCGAGGCTAATATATTTGCATGCAAAATATTAATGCCTATGTGTGTATTGTATAAATGTAATGCTATAAATCAGTCCGAGATTAGTAAATTATGTATGGTTAGTTATTCTGCTGCAACTTATAGCTGCAATCGTTATAGCGAAATATTAAAAAATGGCAACTATAATATAAGCAAGCTAGAGTATAAAATTGTAAGCCAGTTTAAACAGTTTATTAATAATTATTTACAAAATAAGCAAAAAATAAAATCACCATAAATTGGTGATTTTTTATTATTAGAATTTGTTAAATATTTTTTACTTATTCTACTGCATGATTATCTTTATTTTTAAGGACTTCGGTTAGCCCAATAAGTACTCCAAGTTTACCATATTCGTAGGTTACGCCACCTTGCATGTATACTGTGTATGGCTCTACTATTGGGCCATCGCAAGAAAGTTCTATGGTGCTACCAGTATTAAAACTTCCGCTTGCCATAATTTCCTCATGAGGATAACCAGGTGTTCTGCCAGGTAGTGGGGTTACAAAACTTTCTACGGCTGTTCCTTTTTGTATTCCTTGGCAAAACTTAACTAAGTTATCTGCACTGCCAAGGTTAGCTGTTTGAATAATATCGGTACGTTCTTCCGTAAAAATTGGGTCTACATCAAACCCTAATTTTTGCATCATTAAACTTGCAAATGTCATGGTTTTTAAGCTGCTACAAACAACATTTGGTGCATTATATAAACCTTTAAAATAGTCGCGGATCATGTTAAAATTCGCACCTATGTCTTTACCAATACAAGGTGCAGAATAACGTTCGGATATGCTCCAAATTAAATCTTTTTTACCAACTATGTATCCACCGGTTTTGGCAATACCACCACTTAAGTTTTTAAGAAGGCTTCCAACAATTACATCTGCACCAACTTCTATAGGCTCTTTTTGCTCTACAAAGTCGCCATAGCAATTGTCTACCATAATTATAACATTATTATCTGCTTGTTTTATTGCTTTGCAAACTCTTTCTATTTTATCGATTGATAAGCTTTTTCGGTGAGAGTAGCCGCGTGATCTTTGAATTTCTACAAGTTTGACCTTACTTTGTTTTATTCTAGCAACAATTGCTTCTATGTCAAAATCACTATCAATTAAGTCTATTTGTTCATACTTAACGCCTTTTTTTATTAAACTGTTTTTACTATCACCTTCTAGCCCAATAATACTTTTTAAACTATCGTAGGGTTCTCCGGTAATACTAATAAATGTGTCACCATAATTAAGTAGTCCAAAGAAAGTTAAACTAAGGGCATGTGTACCACTCATAATCTGTGGTCGAACCAAAGCGTCTTCCGCCTTAAAAATATCTGCGTATACTTTTTCTAACTTATCTCTGCCACCATCGTAGTAGCCATATCCAGTAACTTCTACAAAGTCACTACTAGATAACATGTTGCCCTGAAAACTACTTAAAACCTTGGCACTGTTAACAAGTGCATTTTGCTCATATTTTTTAAATATAGGGGCAAGTTCAACTTCTGCCTTGTTTGCAAGTTCTAATAGACTTTCGTCAATGGGTAAATCTAAATACATAATTTCTCCTTTAAATGCGTTTTATGCTTATATTTTTATATGCCCACTTATTTTAATGATAAAAGATTGGTTTGTCAACTTTAGGGTTGACAAAATTCACCTTTAATGTTAATATACACAAAAATAAAGATAAAGGAGAATTTATGTTTGTTCATTTTTTTACCTAGCAATTCAATATCTATGTACTTGTTATGGTGCACAGGATTATTTGATTACAATTTTTAGGGAGAAATATATGACAACATTAGAAATTCTTTTTATATGCCTTATTAGTGCATTGTATTTGATTATTTTAACTTTTACTTTATTCATAGCAATAAAAACCGCGATATTAGATAGTAAAAATGCTTTTAAGCATTATAACAATAAAAACACTAACTTTTTAAAAAAACTTTGGAACTATTTTACAACTTACGAAAAATTATGGTTAATTGTGCTTTTTACTGCAGGAATAACCATATCTATACTATTTCCAGACGAAGAGGGCTGGCTGCAAGCTGTAAGTATAATTACTCTTTTGGGGGGCTGCTCGTGCGAGCTATTACTTTCTAAGCAAAGCAAATGGTGTTTTGTTGTTTCGTTCTTCTTTTACGATTTAACTCAAACAATAATATATTTTGCAAATGGTTATTATGTAAGTGCATTATACGAACTACTTATACTTTGTCCACTACTTTGGGTTAGTTTCTTCTTATGGAACAAGCATCAAGATAAAGATAACCAGAGCCTTACCGAAGTTAAAAAAATAAATTTAAAACGTGATCTTGCTATCTTTATAGGGGTGCTTGTTGCAAGTCTTGCAACGGGTATAATCTTTTCTACCGTTGGTGGAATTTTTGAAGGTTTGTCCGATTATTGGTATATAGACGCACTAGCAAATACATTTAGCATATGTAATGCTCTATTTATGGTATTTAGGTTTAAAGAACAGTGGCTTCCTTGGTATGGAGTTATAGCTTGCGAAACTGTAATGTGGATAATATCTGGAAACTGGGTAATGCTAATACTACAACTTGGTTATATTACCAATACTGTTTATGGTAGCATTGTTTGGGCAAGGTATGTAAAAAAACACTCTGATAATTCAGAAAGTAAATTGACTTCTGATAATTTCAATAATATTTCAAATGAGTCGGTTTTTAATACAGATTTAGATAATGTAGATCTTTAATGAACAATTATAACATATACCGCAATTTTATAATATTATTTTTATCTCGCTACAATAGCGGGATTTTTTTATTAGTGATTTTTGTCATCTTTTAAGTAACTCAATACAAATTTAAATTACGCGATTAAATAAGTTGACAATTTTAAAGGTATTAGAATACACTATAAGTACATAAAAAAGGAGGCGTTTTATGAATAAAAAATTTAGTAATTTTTTAAAAAAGCCACTTTTAGTGCTTTCGTCGGTGCTTTTAGTGGTAGGTTTGGTGGTGGTAATTACCATAAACTGTGTTTCGGTTTGCAAGTTAGGTAAATATACTACAACATCAAAATCAACAGTTTTAGGTCAAGAAGTAACAACCACTTCTACCTACAAATTTAAAGGCGATAAAGTTGTAGTTACCGTAAAAACAAATGACGCAACTACCAGTAACGAAATGCAATACGAAATTAAAGACGGCGAGTTATATTTAGTTGGTGATTTACTTAACACTAAAACCAAAGTTGGTAAAATTAATGCATTTAAAATAACTTCGCTTGTAACCGACAATAACGACGTTAAAGTTGTTAATAAAAGCGCAGTTGCTATAAACGTTATTGCAATTATTGTGCTTGTAGTTGGCGCTTGCGGCATTGTAACCAGCGTTGTTTATACAAAACTAAGCGAAAAAAATAAAAAATCTAAATAATTATTAATAAAACAAAATAATTTAAAAACAAAATCACGACATATGGTCGTGGTTTTTTATCCAGTTATATTTAACAAAATTGTAATTTTTTGCATATTTTATTTTGAAAAGATGGCAAAAATATGTATACTAGTTTTGTAATATTTTTAAGGAGATAACATGAAAGATAAATTTTTAAGTAAAGAGTATTTAGAAACTTTTGATAAATATTTTAGGGCTGCAAATTATTTAACCGCTGCTCAACTTTATTTGCAAGATAATCCGCTTTTAAAAGATGAATTAAAGCCTAGCGATGTTAAAAACCGCATTTTGGGGCATTGGGGGACTTGTGCTGGTCAAAACTTTGTTTATGCACACTGTAATAGGGTTATAAACAAATATAATCAGGACATGATTTTACTTTCTGGGCCTGGTCATGGAGGTAACTTCTTTTTGGCAAACAGCTATTTAGAGGGGCATTATAGCGAAGTTTATCCGTCGGTTAGTCAAGACAAAAAGGGCATGACAAAATTTTGCAAGCAATTTTCCTTTGCAGGTGGTGTTCCTAGTCATGTCGCTCCCGAAACCCCAGGTTCTATTAATGAGGGCGGCGAACTAGGTTATAGCTTAGCCCACGGCTTTGGTGCGGTTTTAGATAATCCTAATCTTATAGCTACCGTAATTGTTGGCGACGGCGAGGCAGAAACAGGCCCACTTGCAACCAGTTGGCATAGTAACAAGTTTATTAACCCTGCACGCGACGGTGCAGTGCTTCCTGTTTTGCATTTAAACGGCTATAAAATTAGTAATCCAACTGTGCTTTCGCGTATTAGTAAAAATGAACTTACAAGTTTATTTGTGGGCTATGGTTACAAGCCGTATTTTGTAGAAGGTAACGATCCTGTAAAAATGCACATTCTTATGGCAAAAGCCATGGATGCATGCATAGAAGAAATTAAAAAAATTCAATCTGATGCTAAAAAGGGCATAACTACGCGTGCCGCTTGGCCTATGATTGTACTACGTACTCCTAAGGGATGGACAGGTCCAAAACAAGTAGACGGACAAAAAATTGAGGACTATTTTAAAGCTCATCAAGTACCTATTTCTATGGAAAAGCCTCATCATTTACAACTGTTAAAAGATTGGCTACTTAGCTATAACCCAAGCGAACTGTTTGATGAAAACTACAAATTAAAATCCGAAATATCAGAAATACTGCCTAAGGGCGATAAGCGAATATCGGCTAGCCCATACGCAAATGGCGGTAAACTTTTAAAAGAAATAATTACACCTAATCTAAACGACTTTGCTGTAAAAGTAGACCCAAAAAACCGTGGCGGAGTGGAAGCCCAGGATATGCTAGAGCTTTCGGGTTATATTGCTAAACTATTTGAGCTTAATAAGGATAACCAAAATTATCGAATTTTTAGTCCAGATGAAGCAATGAGTAATAGATTATACAAGGTTTTTGATACCGAAACTCGCATTTTTGGTGGAGAAATGCTAGACACCGATGACAAGTTGTCGCTTACGGGCAGAGTTATGGACAGTTATTTAAGCGAGCATGCGTGCGAGGGCTGGCTAGAGGGCTATCTACTAACTGGTCGTCATGGTATGTTTGATAGCTACGAAGCATTTTTGCGTGTTGTAGATAGTATGGTTAGTCAGCATGCTAAGTGGCTAAAAGTAACAAGCACTCTTAAATGGCGTAAACCAATATCTTCGCTAAACTTAGTTTTAACTAGCCATGCTTGGCAGCAGGATCATAACGGTTATACTCATCAAGACCCGGGATTTTTAACTCACTTGTCCGAAAAAGCACCTAGTGTTACCCATATTTATTTGCCGGTAGATGCAAACACGTTACTTGCAACATTCGATAAAATGACCAAAAGTAAAAATTGCGTAAATGCAGTTACCGCAAGTAAACATACTAGTAGCCAATGGCTAACAATGCCCGAAGCTAAAAAACTTGTAAAGGATGGTATTGGTATTTGGGATTGGGCTAGCACTGGGGACAAAGATAATCCAGATGTAATACTTGCTTGTGCGGGCGATACTCCAACTAAGGAAGCATTAGCCGCAATAACGTTAGTTAAAAAGTATTTACCAAAATTAAGCGTAAGGTTTGTAAATGTACTAAATTTAATGACATTATCACCAAATGTCGAACACCCAGACGGTTTATTAGACGAACAATTTAATAATATATTTACAACTTCTAAGCCTGTTATATTTAGTTTTCATGGGTACGCTGGGCTTATAAAAAACTTAGTGTATAACCGCACTAACAAAAACTTTAAAGTATTTGGCTACAAGGAAGAAGGAACTATTACAACGAGCTTTGATATGCGTGTAAAAAACAATATCGATCGCTGGCACATTTTAATGGAAATAGCGGCTAGCGTAAAAATTCCTACTGCGACCAAAAATAAAATATTTAAAGATATGGAAGATAATCTTAAAAAACATAACGACTATATTCGTGAAACAGGAGTGGATCTTCCAGAAATAATGTCGTGGCAATGGAAAGATTAATAGGAAAGATTAATAATAAATTATACTGGATAGCAAATTTTGCTATCCATTTTATTTTATAGCCACCATAAAAAATAAATATTTTATTTTAAAAGTTTAAGTATATTGTTTTATCGTTTTCCGTATAATTGGTTAAGAGGTAATAATGTTTA
>CAMRVD010000031.1 GCA_947054085.1 uncultured Clostridia bacterium
TAACTTAATAGTTATATTTGTAGAATCTATTTCACCTGAATTTATAGCCTCTGCTAAGTATGCTAATTCTTCTGCCGACTTAACAACAAAACTTCCTCTTTCTTGTGAAACTTCTTCTAATTTGTCACTCCACATTGAAGACGAGTTATTTTCCTTAAGTGAAGGATACCAAGTATCATAATATTGTTGCCAAACGCCTTCACCCTCACTATTTACAAAATTCCAACCAACATAAGTTTCTTGATTTTTTAAACTTGTTATTAGTTTTGGATAATTTTGTGTGCCATCTTCGCTATAATAGCCTTTGTCTTCTTCGTCGTTGTTTTCATCATCTTTATCTATTTCATCTCGCAAGCAATATGCTTTATAGATAGTATTTCCGCTATAAGCAGAATCTCTTAAGTAATAATTTGCATTAAACTGCATATTAAAGTTTGCATAACCAGCAATAGCACCTAAACCATTTAGATATTTAGCAATAGCAATAATATTTACATAGCCCACATTCAAACACATATTAATTTCTAAGTGGTTATTGGTTATTCTATCACCCGTAAACTTAATATCTCTACCGCCACCTTTATCATCTTCTACATATGATGCACCTGCTATGCCGCCAGCGTAAAGTACGCTACTACTTGTTGCTTGAATATCACCTGAATTATAACAATTTTCAACTTTTCTATTTGCTTGTCTTATATCAGTTCCGCCAACTACTCCACCAACAGTTACAAATGTTCTACGAGTAATTGTATAAACCTCTATATTATTTGAGTTATAACTCATTTCTACATTGCCACAAGCAGAACCTACTACACCGCCTATTGCTACAAATGAACTAGAAGTTGTACTTAAGTTAAAGTCTATTTCTCCTTCATTACCACAAGCAGAAATATCGTCTTTTGCTACACCTATTATTCCACCTATTAACGCTGACGCCCTGTTAACTAAACTTAATCCTTCGCTATAAATGTTGTTATAGGTTACATTTATAGTTGCGTAGTTTTTAGATTGATTAACTTTTGTTGCATCTTTAGTTATTCCTATTACGCCACCAACATTCAATAAGTGTGCGTTGGTTGTAATGGTTATTTTTCCGTGATTGTTTAATTCTGTAAAGTTATCGCCAACAAGTTGTACATTACCAATAATTCCACCAATGTTAAGTTCTATTTTTACTCCATTTCCAGCATAAGAAGTGCGGTTACTTATGGCAAGAATTGAACCATAATTTTGCAAGTTTTCAAATCCAATAAGTGATGAATTACTATCTATGTGTCCTATAATTCCACCTAAATTAATAATTTGGTCTTTACCAAAAATTTTATTTTGGTGGTCTACATCGCCAAAGTTTACGCTATTTAATACTTCAATTGTATCTCTACTAATGCTTTCTTCTATTCTACCTATAATACCGCCAGCGGTTTCTTCGCCAGTAACATTATTTCGGTTTGAAACATTATTTATTTTAATTTCACCTTTTGCTACTGCAATTATTCCACCTGCTGTTACACCATAAATATCTCCGCCGATAGTTATAAGATTTTTAATTGTTGCATCTTTAACAAGTCCAAATACACCACCTATTGAGCCTACGCTTGCGTTAGAATCGGCGTTAACTGTAGCGTATTTTATAATATTTTCCTTGCCGTCAAATGTTCCCATAAATGGATCTTCTTCGCTACCTATAGGAACCCAAAACTTACCACTCAAGTCAACATTTGCTACAAGTTCTACCGTTTTGCTTTCAAAGGTTTTTCCGCTATTTACCATATTACTAAACATTGCTAGTTCTTCTGGTGTTGAAATTGCAAATACAGTATTTGTATCGTAATCTTTTCCCCAATTTTCATCGGCGAATTCGCTCCATAAATAAATATTTGCAAATTCAAGATTTGTTAAGTATTTATCTACTTTGTCGTAAGTATTGCCTAATGAGGCGTCTAGTAAAAATTCGTTGCTTGCTCTCCAATATCCATTATTGATAAAACTATTATATATTACACTTTTACTACTAATATGTAATGAATAGGTGTAACTTGTTGCACTATTATTTCTTGTTGTTTGAACTGTTACATAAGGACTATTTCTATCATATTCATATGTCAAATCAACTGATGTTACTTGCCAGCATCTTTGGAAACCCTCATTTTCTATTTCAAGTTGAACACATTTTGCATAAATTGCTAATTTTACAATTTTTGTGCTATTAGGAAGTGGGAAGTTCATATTAGCGTATTCTGCATAATACTCTGTGCCGTCCACATCTCCTCTACCTGCTGTTTTATCGCCTAAGTTACTTATTTCTAATCCATTTATGTAAATTCTGCCAATTTTATCTAGGTCAGAAAAAGCAGTAAATGTATATTCATTAAACTTGCTACCTGCAGCAGCACCATTTGAAGTAGATATATCAAGAGAAATATCATTAAAGCCGTTTGTTGCATATCTTGTTGTTTTTCTAAATTTTTGTAATGTTCTTGAACGAATATAATATATCTCTCCGCCCTTTTCTTTATAAGAATTAAACGCACTTTCGCTACTTATTCTTCTAAAGGAGCCGTTATCTTCTAGTTGATAAATTTTTCCAAAATGTTCTACATATTTATCATAAGTTGTTGGGCGGTCGGTATTCCATTTATATCCTATACTTTCCCAGTAAGGATCATCAAAATCTATTACTACATAAAAGTCTTCCACATTTTCAACATTATAATTTGTTAATTCATAAACCTTATCTATATATGGGCTTGTATCTGGATTATCTGGTTTTTTATTTGTGGTTTCATTCATTGTATAACTAACACCAGTGTATGTATCCTCGTAGTATGCTTCTCTAATAGAATATGGGAAAACAGTTTGTTCATTAGATGCATCGGTTAATACACCTCTTGCACTAGAACGAACATCAGCAACTAAGTCTAATGTATTAGAAAAGTGTGCTACCTTTAAGTATTTTTGAGGAGTTGTAGCATTAGTTGAAGTATACATTGTATTTGTATAATAACTTAATTGTTCAAACTCTATGAAATTTTCATTTGATGCAGAATATGCAATAAGTCCTATAAAACCAGCAATTGCATTATTATTTATTTGCAAATAATCATATTGCCAGAAATCTAACGCCATCCAGTTAGTTGCGGCTACACAACTTCTAATTGTAGTTTTTTCTTTGCCATCTACTGATGTTTTTGCAATTGCGTTTTCATCGTATCCTGCCTTTATAACAAGTTCTGTATCATTTGCCGTTCCAACAAGTCCGCCGATAATACCTTTAGACATTAGTGAACCTGATGAAATTATATTTTCCAATGTACCCGTTAACATTCTACCTACTGCACCGCCAGCGATGTTTGTATTAGAATCTCTTACATCAACAGTTGAAATAGAGTTTGAAATTTTACCACCATTATTTAGTCCAACAAGTCCACCACTTGCAACAGCACTATCGCTACCTGCACTAGAACGGAATAATGGATTTTGTATAAGGGTGGAAGTTGCTATTTTTACCGTAGAATAAGTTTCTAAATCACGATAACTAACAGAACTACTTATAATTGTTCCTCTATTCTCGCCAACTAATCCGCCAGCATATACGCTAGATTCTATATAGTTATTTGCAGTATTTGCTATATCTACATTTACATAATTTACAACGCTATTTCTTCCAACAAGACCAAAGGCAAGACCTATTACGCCACCTGTTACGTGAACACTTCCATATGTATGTACATTGCTTGCATTATAGTTTTTATGCGTTGATGGGTCCATAATTGCATTACAATCTAGTATGCCTGCAACACCACCTGCGTAAGATAGATTATCTATTTTAGAACTATCGGTATAAAGAACTGCACCTATATTTCCACTTGAAACATCTTTTGTTGCATTAACATTTGCGGAAACTGTAATGTCTTTAATTATAACATCTCCTAAAATAATTCCTGCTAAACCACCTGCGGCATTTTTGCCTTGTATGTAAGCCGTTCTATTACCCATACCGCCAATTGATATATTATTCAAAATTAATCTTGTGCCAGTATTAGATGTTTTAGTTGTATGAATTAATCCTGCAAGGGCTCCAACTCTTTGGTGAGTATTAGATAGAACTTCTACAACATTAAGTGATAAATTAGATACAACCGTATTAAAGTCTTTTATATCTGGAACAGTACTAATTGTGCCAAATAATCCAAAAGCCTCTTGGTCATCTACTATATCATCGTAATCATCATCTTTGTCAAAATCTTGAGTACCATTTAGATAATTTACATAAGAAATTGATATTTGATTAAGAGCCATATAATTACCTTGTAAGGCACCTTGGAAATTTGAATATACTGTCTTTGGTAAGAAATATCCTTGAGAACCTATAAAATCTATATCATTTATTATTCTAAAGAATTGTCCAGCGGTATTCTTTTTTAAGTAGTATTCAAAAGATTCATAATCATAAATAATTTGTGGGTTTGTGCGTGTTCCTACTACATCCGAAACATTTGGTGTATTACTATTATAATAATAGGAAGCATTCTCTAATACTTTATAGTCTATTCTAGTAATCAAATCAGTATCTTCGTCAAACTCAACCTCTATTGTATCGTTTGCTCTAAAATTACTATCTTCTATATATGAACTACCAACTTTAATTCTAGCATCTAAAACAACTATATCCTCTGTTCCATATTCAGCGGAAATAGATTCTTTTATTATCTTTGCTTTTCCATTTTCCAAATCTATTTTAAAGGTAATAGTTATTGCATCATTATAATTATTATCATTTATACCTTTTGAATAATAATAAGTAAAAGTTCTCTTTGTATTATCTTGAATTGTATAGAAAACTAAATCTTCAGCAGTTAAGTCGGTAAAGGCTTTACCTTCTGGGTTATTGTAGTAATTTGTTCTAAGTTTATCTTGTCCAATATTAATTGTAGGGGCTACATCTAATTTTTTGTCACCTTTAAAATCGTTTTTATTATAATAAGTTACAACTTCACTATAATTTTTAGTTTTGCCAACATATCCTCGTTGACTTATTGTACGAATTAAGGTTGAAACAATAACTGGTTTACCCTCTATAATAACCCAAGTATATCCGTCTACATAACTATATCTTTCTTTTCCGTCTGCATAAGTTTGTTTGTCGTTATATACAAGTGATAAATCATAACTTACAAAGTTTGTATGAGTTGAAAATTCATCTAGAGTTAATTCTTTTGCTTGCTTATTTTCACTTGTACTTTCCCATTGTGCTTTTGTCCAAGTATCACCAGTTAGATAATAACAATAATTTAGTTGACCATTAATTGTTATTCTTGAATAGTCCGCAGAATTTGCTCCCGCAAATGGGGAGGCTATTCTGCTATTATCTGTACTAGATTTATAACTTATAGAATAGCATCTTGAAATAACACTTGTTGATGTTTCGCTATAAACAAAGCCAGCCAACATACTAGAAGATTTTAATGATATATTAGAATAGCAATCGGCAATGTTACCATTATTTGAATAAACAAAACCACCAACATCGCCCTCTGCTACAATACCTGTTCCTGTGTTGCGGATGTCGTTATCATTATTAGCCCTATAACCTTGAGTATAACATTCGTAAATTTTTCCGTTTGTTGTATTGTTATATACAAATCCTGCTACTACAGCACTAGATACATTTGTTAATGAACTTTCGTTAAAGTAAGAAGAAACAACTTTACCGCTATTTACACCTACAACGCCACCTGTTGTACCATGCGTAGATAAATCAAAATTATATACAGAGGAATTTGTTATATAACCAGTTTCACTATTTGTTGCTACAAGTCCGCCATTTATTGCTTCTGGAATTACACCAACATTTATATCATTATTAATTGTTATACTTAACTTTCCTGTAGTTTTACAATTTGTAAGAACTCCATTATTTGTGCTTGCTATGCCACCAAATGAAATTGATTTTACATAAAGTTGTGTAACACTAAGTGGTGCTAGGCTTGGTATTAACCTATCATTATTCTTACCCATTATTCTATTTGTATAGTAAGCGGTAACATTATAAAGCATTGTTTTTTCGCTTACTGTATCAAATAAACCTAATACACATTTTTCTTCAAAGTCGGCACTATAACCAAAACTTGTTATATAAATGTTATAGTTGTTTCCATCTAAACTTGCGATAGGTGTTGACAATGGAATATAGTTTGTTAATTCTATATCGTTAACCAGTCTATAGTCAAAGCCCTCTTTCATTGCTAAAAATTCTTCTGGGGTAGAAATTGGTATTGCATTAATCAAATCGGATTTATAAACAAAGTTTAAAATAAAGTTATCTTCAAATTTGAATGTTATGTCAAAAGTAGAATCTGTTAATGAAATTGAATAGTGATATACATTTGGTATGCCACCAACATTAACTAATTTATTTCCCTCGCCTTCATTATTTGTATATGAAATATTTGCTCGTAGAGAAATTTTTGAATTTCTATCTATTTGATAACCATATACTGAAATATATTCGTTATATTGTTCTACACCAAAAGTTGAATTATTATAATCTTTATTAACTTGTAAATATCCAGAATTTTCATCTCCTGAATCATAGAACCATACACCAGAAATTTTTGTTGAAAGATTATCTTTATAATTATAACTTGCTTTTGCTACGGCATTTGACAATTGTATGAAATATCTTGAAAAATATTCTTCAATTTCATAGCCACAAGCGGTTAAGTATTTATATAAGGTATCGTTATTATCATTTTTACTTCCGTGTAAAGTATACCAGTTTGCATACCAGTTATCTAAATTATTTACCACTGATTCATCGTAAGCCACATCTAATGTAACTTGTAATGGGGTTGTTGTTGACATTGGAATTGTCATATATCCCCTAGAAACATTTTGAGCGTGTACACCTGTTACGGTAAATAATGTTACTATAAAGGTTTGACTAAATGTATAAGTATTTTCATTATCTCTTATAGTTGCAGTTATTGTAATATGTTTTCCAATACTATCGGTTGTAAATACATTATCGCTTGACGAACTATTTTCATAATTAAACACTTTTATTTTATAATTGCCTTGTTCATCTTTATATGGAGATAATACATCAACTTCGTTTTGAGTTAAAGTATTTCCAACTGATGATACACTCCAATTTATCTCGCCTTTAAAGTTAACAAGATTAACATCTAACTCTTGTTCTGTATTTATAGGCAAGTAGTATAAATCATCTTCACCCTTTAACTTATCATCAAATTTGAATTGTACTGATGGTTGAACAACTGAAGTAAAGTTATAGGCAAAGGTTTCTATAATTGTGCCATCTCTATTTAAAAATTCTACATAGAAAGTAAAGTTTGTTCTATCAGGGACATCTGTTCCTACAAGTAAACTAAAGAAGTATACTTTGCTATAAGAGTATGTGCCATTTGTATTAAGTAAATAACTATCTTGTCCGCTAGACTTCTCTACTTTCATAACTCCCGACATATCTTGAATAGCACCCGATTCTGGATAATTTATCAAGAATCTACCAGACTCTCCAGTTATATCATAACTAAGTTGAGTAACTAAAACAGGATAAGCCGATGGCGTTCTGTAATAAACCCGCATTGAATTATAGTTGCTAAAATATGGATAAACTTCTACGGATATAACTCCTACTTGTCCGTTGTATACAACCGAATTGTTATTTGGAGTTTGTGGGAAGTCGTTAATTTTTGAATATATAGTTCCATAAACTTGATTAATTTTATCTTGACTAACAACTACAAACTTTAAGTTTGCTTGAATATTACTATCACTTACAGCACGGAAATTAAAGTTATATTCAATATCTTCCTCTACTGCATTTAACTTGTCTTTATAATTAATAGTATAAGTTGCTGAAATACTTTCTAAGTTCTTTTTATTTTCGTTATCGGCATATTTATAAGTTATATCGCTTTTTACTATAGATAATAAATTCCCTCTATTAACATTTTCTTCTGTGAAATTATCTAATATTTCATCTAACTCGTAGTCGGTGAACAATGTTACTGTAAAGGTATGAGTTTCTAATTGAGAAATTTCTACCGAAGCGGTGGT
This sequence comes from uncultured Clostridia bacterium, assembly GCA_947054085.1. Classification (GTDB taxonomy): domain Bacteria; phylum Bacillota; class Clostridia; order Christensenellales; family UBA1242; genus RGIG4790. Next base: position 8,089 of record CAMRVD010000031.1, read on the forward strand.
ATCAAGATTATTTTCAAATATAATATTTGTTGCACCTTTTATTATAGATAAATTAAAAGTGCCTGCAAATCTATCTAGCATAATTGTAGAATCAAAAGTATTAAAAATAGACTTAATATAAGGTACATATTCTATTTTAAGTTTTTGATTTGTATTCATTGCAATTACTGGAGTAATAACTGGATTTCTACCACTTGAAATGTCTACATACCAATATTGTCCGTCATATAACCAAGTATCGCCATTAAACTTGAATAAGCCGTTAATATCGCCTGCTTCGTTTAACTCATTTAAAATATCATCTAAACTACTTATGCCATTATTTGCGTCTTCTTCACTTACATTTGTTGCAACTCTAAATCTAATACCTACTTCATTAGATGGTTTTAAAACAGCGTCAGTTTCGTGTTCTAAGTCACGATTATAATAAACATTTGCAAACAAAGTTTGAGTATTTGATTTCAATACTCTTATTTCACTGCCATTTAAACTTATATTAGAAGATATATCTTTTGAAACATCTATGTTACTTACGCCATATTTCACAACAACATAAACTTCGGCTTTAAAATTAGCATTTAATTTTGAGGATATAGTAAGTGTTACTCTCCCTTCGCCCATTAATTTTAATAAGCCTTGTGAGTCTATAGAAATTACTTTTGAATTGCTAGTAGAAATATCTAGTCTTGCACTTTTATTAGTTGTTGGATAAACATATAAGTTTATAAATTCTAAGAAACTTACAATATTAAGTTTATTAATATCTTCGGCTAGGTATTTATTTAGATAATCGTAGTTAAAGAATATTATAATAGATGAATCTTTGTATGCAAGATAATATGTTTCACTTGAATCATATGAGGTTGCTAAAACATAATTTTTACCAACTTTAATATAAAAAATGCCTTCTATGAAATTTTCTTCAGTAACTATTACTTCTTTATAAACAATGCCGTCTTTATCTTTAATATAACTAATAAATTCGTTTTCGTCACTCTTTACTGTTGCAGAAACATTAATAGGTGTTGTTGCAAACAATGGTTCTGTTACACCTGTTGAAAAAGTTATAGTTAGATATGGCAAACCATTGTTAGTTTTTGCATTAATCTCCCAACCATCTTTTGCTTTAAAGTTTAAAATAATATTTTCTACTTCTATATTTGCATTAGGGCTATAACTATCTCTTATTACTATATTATCAAGTTGCTCATCGCTTGCAATGTAATAGAAATATCCTTGTACATTTGCACTTAATAAATTATGAGTTATTCCACTATTTGCTATTGCATATCCTATTACAAAAACATCGCTTACTGATAATGAAGTAGAAGTTTGAACAAACAAATCGGCTGATTGTTCTCCTCTAACATTTACAAAACTTGCACTATTTTCTATAACTGCATTACTTGCACTACCAATAAAACCACCAGCATTAGAGCCTACAATATCGTAACTAATTTCTTCAGTTTCGGTTTCTTGTAAAGGCATACAATCAAAGTAACTTACCACATAGCAATATTTTATGTTTGCATAACTAGCACCGCCAATTAAACCACCCACATTATTTTTGCCTTGTACAAAAACCCTGGCATAGTTTGTATTAGTTGCATAGTTTTCTGCACTAACATAATATAAATTTACATTTGAAGCACTTGAGCCATTTACTCTGCCAATTGCTCCGCCGACATAATCATTACCTATTATAGTTGCTATTGAATATGAACTATCTACACTATATTTAATTTTTGCTTCTTCACTATCATCTTCGGTTAAGTCGTTATAATTTTTGTTTCCCTCTGCATTTCCTATTAATCCGCCAACATTATCAAATTTTTGGGCATTAATACTGCCTTTTATTGCAAGGTTTTTAACAAGTCCATAATTAGTTCCAACTGCACCGCCAATGCTAGAGTTACTTGCTATACCACTAGCGTCAACATCAAGTTCTGCAATTATATTTAATGTTGAGTTAAAACCTGCGTCATTAAAAGTATACTCTACAGTTTCACCACAAATATAACTACCTAATACCTCATTACGGTTTACACCTATAAGTCCACCTAAATTTAGATTAACACCTGTATTTTGGGCAACAACTCTCATTGTTCCTTTTACACCTACATTTGTTACTTTACTATTTTCAATTGTTCCTTTATTTTCACCTACTAAGCCACCTATTATAGTTTTGTAACCTGTTGCTATTGTAAAGTTATCAAAAGATGTTATACTATTTTTTATTTTTCCAAAATTTACTGCTGTTAAGCCACCATATGTATATGTATCTTTTATTGATGGTCTAAATACGCCATAATTAATATTTAGGTCTATTAAACTTGCTTTACTTCCAGTAATTGAAATAAAGCCCGAAAGTGACGCATTTTCAATACCTTCAAAAGAGATTCCTGTTACTTTATAATAACTATCTACTTTTTGTTTTGTCTTTACATTCTTGTAAGAATACATTCCAGAAAGTTCGCCATTAAAGCCATAAGAAAAATATTCTTCTTCGCTAGAATAGGCGTTTGTTTCTACATACCCTTCGCCGTCATATAAATAAAATGTTCCATTGTTAAAATCTTCATTAGATAGTTTACCAGCAAGATAGTAGTTACCTATTGCCTTCCAATTTTCGCTAGAAGGAACTACAACATCTTTAGTAAATACATAGCGTTTTGTAACGCTATCTTCGTTATTAGATATTTCTTTTAAGTCGTCATAAGAAGATATTTGATAAGGCACTTTAACGCCATCTGCTACAGTCATATAAAATACTAAACAATACTTCCAAAGCGATAGAACGCTATCTAAGTCGGTAGAAAGAGTGTAGTAGGTTGTTCCCTCTTTATATTCTGTTGCTAAAACATATTCTGCATCTATTTTTATATAGAATATATTTGGTTCAAAATCTTGTTTGGTTATGCTAATTTGTTTATAAGATTTTAAAGTAAATTTATCATAATCTTCTCTAGTAATAATCTTATCTTCTGGCATAACTATTATTACAGATTTACCAGCTACATTAGGATTAATTCTTAAATTAAACTGAGAAGATGTTTTGCCATTTTCTATTTTTGCACTTGTAACACAACTTACATTTTGTTCGGTATTTTCCACTAAGTCGTAATAAAATTCACTTGTTCCGTCAAGGTCATCTTCAGTTTTACCTAGTGTAATTATATCATATACTTTTACATGTAAATTTTTATTAAAGGCGGTATCTTTTACAACTTGTATATCAATCAAATCGTCTTGTGAATATCCCTGTTTATAGTAAATATGCTCGCCTGTATATGTTTCAAGAGTTGTAACTGCTTCTGCATCTACTGCTCTAAAAGAATTGGTTTGTGTAAACCACATACCTAATTGATTAATTTGAATAGAATAAAATACCGAACCAATTACATTACTGAAATCATAATTTTCATTAAGTTTAAACCAGTAATATCCATCTCCGTCTGGATACTCATTAACTAAAGTTAATAAATTATTTCCGCCAGTAGAAGTAAGGCGTCCATTAGAACAATTGAAAATAGTTTCTTGAATATTATTAACAAAAATAATTATTCTGCCATAGTTTTTAAAATCATATGTAACTTCACTATTTTTATTATCTGCCAAAGTTTCTATTTTCAAACCAAATACTGAAGGGTCATTAATATCATTAGTTTTAGATTGATAAGACAATGTATTAGGATTATATAGTAATCTACTTGTTACATCTGTTTTAATATTTTTTATAGGAACATAACTATTTAGTGTAAATGATTTTGTTATTACAGAGCCGTCTAAATTAGTTAATGTAATTACTATTGTGTATACTTTGCCAACTGAAGTATCGGTTGGGAAAAGAAAGGAACAGTTATTTTTATTTCCTCTTGTTGCACAAGTAAACATAAAGTCGGCATCACCTATAACATTTATTGCAGAAGATGCTTCACCTTTATAATTTATTGAATATTTTGCTAAGAGATTATCTTGATTAACTTCTCCAAGATAAGCAAAATACTCTATAGAAAATTGATTAGATGTTACTGGGGTTGTTGTCAAATTCAAATAAATTTCTTTACGAACTTGAACTGTACTTGTTAAAATATCGTTTTCTTCATTTACTGTGAATGCACCTACACCAGAAGCAACAGAAGTAGAATTTAATCTTATATTAAAATTTGATATAGGGTTATAAACATTAATTGAAATTGCATACTGAACTTCTAGGTGAGTAACTGAAATATAAATCCATTCTTGACCTATATCATGAGGACGAACATAAAATTTATTTTTTTCGTCTTCATTTCTTTTTATTTCAAGAACTTTATCATTGCTTGTTGTAATTTCAATATTATTTAAACTTGCACCTTCTGGTAAATAACTTAAAATAAAGGTTGCTTCAAAGCCACTGGATAAGTCTAAATCTATACTTCCATTACTTTCTAATTCTTCATTAAAAGTCATTCTACCAGTAAAGTCTTCAACTTCTTTTTCACCAGTTACTGGATTTACAACATAAGCACCAGTTTCAGGGTCTACTTTAAACTTTGAATATGAATAACTAAATTCAGTAAATTCTTGTATGCCTTGAACAACATTTAATTTAATTGTTGCTTTTGCTTGCTTGTCAGGTCTATCAATAGGTTTTTCTGCTGTTGCAATCAAATAGAAAATATCGCCCAAACTAACTTTTCCAGTAATTGCATTCGGTACAAAATAGAAAGTTGAATTACAATCGTAACTACTTTCAAAATTATCTATTACATTTACAAGATTTGTACTTTTGCCTACCCCACGCTTTACACTAAAATATTGTGAAAGACTGCCTGTAACTTCTTCGTTTTCTTCTGTTACAGCATTATATTTATATAAAGATAAGTAAAACTTTTTATTTGCTTGTAATATAGAATCGGTATTACCTACATCAATATTAAAAGAAGTTCCGTTAACTGCACTTGATGAATTTATATATGTTTCGCCTTCAAAAGGTTTACCTTTTTTGTTTTCTATAATAGAAAAGTTATCTTGAACATATCCATTAACTGAAAAACTTGTTATCAAGTTGTCATTTTTTACAATAAAGTTTGTTGCTAAAGGATATTTATCAACCTTATAATTTGCATAGTCGCTAGTAAATTTTACTGTATATGTTCCGCTTGGATATCTATCATTAAGAGTTGTTTTTGTAGAAGCACATATCTTTATAAAACATAAGCAGTAAGTTGCGTTTTTATAGTAACTTTTTGTTTCGCCATCATAAATAGACAATGTTTCGCCATCAGGTTGAAAATATTGCGTTGTAAATCTGCTATCTGGAAAATAAACAGGGATAGCACTATCTCGTAAGTAATCAAAATTTACTTCTTCTCCATTTGACCTTACTTTCAAAATAATATCTTTATCGCTAAGCCCTTCAATATTTACTATAAGGTCGTTAATATCCCCGCTTTCAATCAAATTCTCTGGTAATTTAGCATCTCTTGCCGTTGTACCTTTATAAATTTCAAAATTTGTTATAGCATTAACTATCTTAACTTCTGTTACGGCTGTTAAGTTGTCCCCTACAGGATTATCATAAGTAGCCATAATATAAAAGTTTTTAATTTTCAAGTTCGTCTCTTCAAAAACATCTATTACCGATGTTCTTTTATTAAACCTTAGACCATGAGATAGTAATTCATTATCACTCCAAGCAACAAAATTATTCTCGCCATTTAGTTCTCCAATACTATAAGAGATATTTGTTAATGAACTTGTTTTAGGACTAAGCAACACTATTTCATTATTTAATGTTAATGTACTACCTTCTCTACCAACTATTGCTAAATTTTTATCTATAAAACTCATACTAGAGGCAACTTCTACAACATCAATAATAACCTTGTCCTTTTTGCCACTTTCTACATTAACAAGCGTAAGTTCTGTTTTGCCCTTAGAGGTTGCTGTAATTTCTTTTTTAACACCAGAACCTGTATATTTTACATTTCCAGAAACTGATATAATTTCTGTGCTTAAACTATGCGATACTTCATAATTAAAATCACTTGGTGCCCCTGAAAAATTTGCTTCAATTGTTGCAGTTGTTTTTGTATTTGAATCATTTACTATGTAAAAAGTATAAGAGCCGTCAAGGTGGTCGTCAAAAGCACCACCATTTTTTAGGGTAACTCTCTTACTACCATTTTCTAAATCTTCTACATTAATTGCTCCATCATAACTAACTTCAACAGAAAAAGTTAGGCTTGCGTATTTATCTCCGCAACCGTAAAAAAGCCCACAACACACAAGACACACAAATATAAAGAATATACTAAAAAATTTTTTCATATTCCCTCGCTTTCTAATTAGCCTCTA
>CAMRVD010000032.1 GCA_947054085.1 uncultured Clostridia bacterium
TATTGGGGACTTTTGGTATAGATTTGTAAATTTAATTTTTCTAAATACCTATTAAAAAATTTAATAATTATATTATGTATTACAAATAAAGTAAAATGCCTCAGATACTGGAACTATAGTTCAATTTTAGTTAAATAATATAGGAGATATATAATGAAAAGTGTATACAAAACAAAAATAAACATTCCTTCTTATTACATGGATTTTAATAAAAAGTTAAGTTTGTCTGCATTAATGGGGATTTTCCAAGATATAACAAGCACTCATAGCGATAATCTTAAAATTGATAGGTGGACTTTACTTAAAACAAGCAATGCTTTTTGGGTTACAACTAAAGTAAAATTGCAAATTATGGATTTGCCCGAATATTCTGACAAGATAACTGCTAAAACTTGGACAATAGATAACACTGCCGTAAAGTTCGAACGTGACGGGCAAATTAGCAAGGGTAAAACTCCTCTTGTAAAAATTAAAAGTGAATGGGTGGCGCTAGATAAGGATACTCATAAACCAAGGGCGGCTAAAACTTTGGCTTTTCCGTTTGGTATGAAAAACTTAAAAACCCGAGCAATAGACGGTAAGTTTAGTAATCTTAATTATAATGTATCTTTATCCGATTTATGCTATAGCAGAATAATTTATAGCACCGATATAGATGTAAACCATCATGTAAACAATTGCTATTATTCTAAGTTTATCCTAGATTGTTTTAATGTGGATTACTTAACACAAAATAAGCTTAGCACTTACGAAATTCATTTTGTTAACGAATGCCACGAAGGCGAAAAACTAGATTTTTATAAAATAGAAACGCCAGACGGAATTTTTGTAGAAGGCAGAGTAGAGGCTAAATCAATAGTAAAAGCTCTATTAAAATTTAAGATATAACAGGTTACACAATGGCAAAAACACTAAACGATAATATAATTAAACAAGCGACAGCTCTATTAAAGGATGGCTGTGCAATAGCTGTACCTACCGATACGGTGTATGGCTTAGTTGCGGATGCTAAAAACGATAATAGTATAAAAGAAATTTTTACTATTAAGGGCAGACCCGAAAATAAGCCCCTTATAGTTTTTGTTAGCAGTATAAAAATGGCAAAGAAACTTGCCGATTTTAATAGTGATGCAATAAAACTTGCCAAAGCCTTTTGGCCGGGAGCACTTACTATTATTGCAAACAAAAGACCTGTGGTAAGTAACATAGTTACTTGTAATCAGCCAACAGTAGGGCTAAGAATGGTTAATAATAAAATAGTTAATAAAATAATTAAAAAGTGCAAAATGCCACTAGCAAGCACAAGTGCAAACATAAGCGGCGAGCCTAGTTTAACTACTGCAGCACAAGTGTATGCAAGCCTTGGCCATAAATTAAAACTTATTGTAGACGGAGGCGAAAGCCCAATCGGCACTCCTAGTACAATTGTAAGTATTGCGGCAGAAGATGTTAAAATCCTAAGACAAGGCAGCATTACAAAACAGCAATTACAAAAAGTTTTAGGTAAAGAAATTTTAGACTAAAACTAAGATGTAATAGCTAAATTTTAAAAATTGGTAAATAATTTGCCTAATTGTTACACATATAATAAAAAACACCAATTAAGGGCTATAAATTTTGAAACTAGCAAAAAAACGAACTTAAATATAAGCTCGTTTTTTTGACTGAAATTATTTCTTTAAAATACCACCGCCATTAACTTTTAGGTTTTCGCCATTAATATAGTCTGCTTTATCTGATAATAAGAACAAAACCGCATTTGACATATCTTGCGTTTTACCAAGTCTATGGCGTGGATTTCGCTTTTCTTTTGCTGCAATTTCTTCTTTTGTCCAACCCGCTAGTGAAAGTGGTGTTGGTGTAAATGCAGGACTAACACAATTAACTCTTATGTTATACTCTGCAAGTTCCATGGCAAGACATTGGGTTAAAGTGATTATAGCAGAAGCCGAACAGCAATAAGCAGAACATTCAGTATCTGGTCTAACACCGAGTGAAGAAGCAATGTTGACTATGCAAGCGTTCTCTTGATTCTTAAGAAGTGGAATAGCGTATTTACTGCAAATCATTTTGCCGATAAAATTCGTATTAACAACCTTCATATAATTGTTAAGTTTGCAAGTTTCTACAAACTCGTCAACATTTGTTCCAGCATTATTCACAAGACCATTCAGTTTGCCATATTTCTTTTTAACTAAAGCAAACATCTCTTTCACTTGCTTTTCATCCGAAATGTCAGCTTTGAAAAGTAAAAATTTGTAACTTTTGCTTTCAAACTCTTTCTCAACTACTTTGGCTTGTTGTTCATTCTTTCCATAATTCAAAACGACTTCATTGCCGCCTTTTAATAAATCTTCAGCAATTTGTTTTCCAATTCCACTCGTTGCTCCAGTAACCAAATAAACCATATTAATACTCCTTTACAAAAATATTATATCATATATTACAGCAATTTGTATCTATAAATTAAAAAAATAATTTGGCATTTAGGCGTGTGCTTGTTTATACAAGTGCTGTCGCTTCGCTCCAGTAGACAAGCACACGATTATAACTAATTTTGTTGCAAAAGAGCGGTTGCTGGCGGAGCGTAACGCACACCGCTCTTTTGCTTTTTATTTTCTTCTCTCTATTTTCTAGTGTAAACGAATATTCTTTGTTGTCAAGGTTAATGCGAGTGTCTTATGATTGTTAGAATTGTTATTTGAACGACAACCTGTGATAACGGCATAATTATTCGTTTTTGTGGCAGATAAGAGAGAGTAAGGAAAAAAGAAAACACCTTGTTGTTTTGGTGTTTTCCTTGTTTTTCTGCTAGTTTCAAAAGTAAGTAACTAAGGGTGTTTTTTTATTTTATATTTAAGTTTTATCTTACCAAATTTTAATATTTATACATTAGTGCTATTGCTATTGCACCTTCGCCTATATGACAACTAACTGATAGACTTAGTGGGTCTACCATTGCAACTTCTAAATTATACTTTTTAAGCATTTCGTCTGCTTCTGCCTTAAATTCTTCGCAGCGTTCGCGGTCGTATGTGTACGCCATTGCAACCTGTAGATTGCCACTTTTATGTTCTTGAGCAAAACGAGTTTGTATTTCTTTTTCTATTTGGTCTAGCATGCGTTTTTTGCCCTGTGCATAGCTAATAACTTGACCAAATTTATCTAACTTTGCACCTTGTATTTGTAAAACCGGTTTAATTTTTAAAAGGCTACCAATAGCAGCTGCAGCCGGAGTAATTCTACCGCCTTTTTTTAGATATTTTAGTGTAGTTACCATTATATAAATGCTGGCTTGCATACTTGTTTTTGCCAAAAATTCTGCAATTTCGTTGCCAGTTTTGCCTTCCTTTGCAAGTTTTATGGCATCGTAGACTGCTTGTTTTTGGGTTATTGATATACGTTTATTATCTATTACTATAACTTTGCCGTTAAATTCTTTAGCAAAATTTATAGCCGTTTCGCAAGAGTTAGATAGCCCACTGCTCATAGGAATGTGTAAAACTTGGTCGTAAGTTTTAAGTAGCTCTGCCCAAGTTTCGCTAACACTATAAATATTTGGCTGACTGGTAGACACATCTGCACCAGCTAGTAGTTTTTCGTAAAACTGAGGTTGATTTAAGCTGATTTCTTCAAAATATTCTTCGCCGTTTATTAAAAATGGCATTGGAATTACAGTTATACCAAGTTCTTTGGCTTCTGCAGGGGTAATTCCACTATTACTGTCGGTTACGATTGCTATTTTCATAAATTTCTCCATAGTTTATTACTTTTTATTGTGTATTACATTTTATCAAAAAAAATTGATTGTCGACTTATTTTTTTTCTACATAGTAATGTATCAAAAAATAATTTGATTGACATCCTATTTTTTCTACATAGTAATGTATCAAAAAATAGTTTGATTGACATCCTATTTTTTTCTACATAGTAATGTATCAAAAAATAGTTTGATTGTCAAACTAAATTTAGAAAATTGTAAAATTTATATAAAACTATTTTAAATTTGTTACAAAAATTTGTAATTTAAAACTAATCTGTAAAATAATACTTTATTTTGCTTAGCAAATCAACAAGGTCAGACTCTTCCTTAATGCTAAGGTTATTAGTAACAGTATCTATCATTTTAGCGTGATATTTGTCATGAATTTTAACAACTTTTTTGCCCTTGTTAGTAAGGTTAATAAAATATTTACGTTTATCTGTTGTGCTTTGCTTACGAACAATAAAATCATCGTTTTCTAGCTTTTTAAGTAGGGTTGTAAGCGTTCCCGCGGTAATATTAAGTTTTTCTGCAATATTTCCCATGCTAGAAAGGTTGTCTGCTTCTAACTCGCTAATAGCCTCTAAAATATGCACAGACCGCAAGGTTATTTTATCCTCTAAATTTTTGCTTAAATAGCGTTCTTCGTTAAATAAAATTTGATTAAAAATTTTTACTAAAATTTCGTTAAGCATTTCTTTAGTAAATTGCATACTTGCCTCCAAATTTTTAAAATTTATCTATTTAAATGTTGATTTAAAGTAAAAAATTACTATCATTAATGCAAATAAATTAAGCTTTTGTATCAATATTATATCAAAAATATTTTGATAATCAAAGTAAAAAATAACAATTTTATTTTTATACTAAATAATTATCTATAAAAATTTAAGTTAAAAATATTCTTGACAAAATTACTTTGTTTATATATACTTTATAAGTGCATTAAGGCATATAATAAATATAAAAAGTGCTGTTATGGCTCAGTCGGTAGAGCACCGCCTTGGTAAGGCGGAGGTCACCAGTTCAAGTCTGGTTAACAGCTCCATAAAAAACAGGGAGTTCGCCCTGTTTTTTCTTATTTTAACTTCCACCGCTCAGTCGTAGCGAGCACATGCCAAGGTACAAGCGGAGATACCAGTGCGGTGTCTGGCAAACAGCTCCATTCGCTAAGCAGTGGTTTAGCTAACGCAAACACAACTTATATGCTTGCTTTTTATGCCACGCTTAGCTTTAGTTTTACTTTAAGCTACTTTTTATAAGCATAAAAAAAATTGCCAATCTAAAGTTGACAATTTTTAAATAATAGATAATTTTAAGATTATTTATCTATATAAAAAACACAAAGCTTGCAAGCAGCAATTGCGAGGTATAGTACAAAACATGGTTTATAATTGTAAGGGGAGCATTATGTTGTTTGCCGCCGAAGTATTGCAAACTTAAAACAAGGTCGCTTGCAAAAAATAGTATAAACCCGAGTGTACAAGCCCAAGTAATTGGAACAACTAGACTAACACAAAAGCTAATTATAGCACAAAAGATAAGTAGGGTGCTATATAAAAAACTTTGCCACTTAAATCCAGTAAGATTTAGTTTTAAGCTTGGAGAGATTTTTACTAGCCCATAGCCCAAAAGTAAACTTAATAGAAAGCTAAACAATACTACCCACCAAAATCCGGTAACGGTTTTATCACTCAAAAAGGTTAGCAGTCCAAAAAAGTAAAACACGTGGCCAACCCCAAAACAAAGTGTTCCAAAGTTTAGATATAATTTATCATTTTGCCTGTCCATTATCTTTAGGTCTAAAAGCATATCTCCTATTAGTCCCATAATAGCCCCTAGTACAAACATTGCACTTGTAACAGGCGAATTATTGTAAATTACACTTACTCCACAGATTATAACAAAAATTAGTGATGCAAAAGTTTTTAATACTAAACTTGTGCTATTTGCTCCTTTAATCCTGACTAAACAAAACACAGTAACTAAAACTAAACATATAAATACCAAAGCAGAATATAAATAATACATAATATCTCCTTATTAATTAAAGTATACAAACTACTAAAAGCTGTTGTCAATTAATAGATAAAATTATATCAAATTGCTAGGAAATATCGCTGAAAATATTGTATAATTAACTTGTGGAAAAAGTTTTCCCAAAATCATAATATAAATTAGGAGTAAATATGAAGCAATATATAGCAATTTTAGATGTCTATGCAAGACAAATTATAGATAGCCGTGGTAATCCTACGGTAGAGGTAGAAGTTACTGTAGACGGCGGTTTTGGCAGAGCAAGTGTTCCAAGTGGGGCATCTACTGGTTCGTTTGAAGCAGTAGAACTACGCGATGGTGATAAAAAACAGTATCTTGGTAAAAGTGTAAATAAAGCGGTAGAAAATGTAAATAACATAATTCGCCCAGCACTGATTAATAAAAATGTTTTGGATCAAACAGCTCTCGACAAAATGATGATAGACCTAGATGGTACGCCTAATAAAGGAAAGCTTGGTGCTAATGCAATACTTGGTGTTTCGCTAGCATGTGCAAAGGCAGCGGCAGATAGTTTGGGCGTAAGTTTGTATAATTATATTGGCGGTGTTAATGCAAAAACTTTACCAGTGCCAATGATGAATATTTTAAATGGCGGTAAGCATGCAGACAATAGTGTAAATATTCAAGAATTTATGATAATGCCAGTAGGAGCTAATAGTTTTAAACACGCACTACAAATGTGTGCAGAAGTTTTTCATAATCTAAAAAGCGTTTTAAAAGCAGAAGGTTTTAATGCAACCGTTGGTGACGAGGGCGGCTTTGCACCAAACTTATCTTCGGACGAAGATGCATTTAAATATATATTGCTTGCAATAAAAAAAGCTGGCTACACTGCAGGTAAGGATTTTAAACTTGCTGTAGATGCCGCCGCTAGCGAAATGTGGGAAGAAGCGAAGAAAATAGGTAAAACAGGTTACTATTTTTGGAAGACAAAACAATTTTATACTCCAACAGAAATGATACAATATTGGCAGGATATGTGCAGCAAATATCCAATAATTTCGTTAGAAGATGTACTTGCCGAAGAAGATTGGTCAAACTGGAAAACTTTGACAGAAACCTTAGGGAAAAATGTTCAACTAGTAGGCGATGATTTGTTTGTTACAAATACAGAAAGGCTTAGTAAAGGCATAAAGCTAGGTGTAGCCAATAGTATACTTATAAAACTTAATCAGATAGGCACATTAACCGAAACATTGGATGCAATACAAATGGCAAATCGTGCTGGTTATACTGCAGTTGTTAGCCACCGAAGCGGCGAAACCGAGGACACAACAATTGCTGATGTGTCGGTTGCACTAAATGCTGGTCAAATAAAAACAGGAGCTCCTAGCCGAACAGATAGAGTTGCTAAATACAATCAGCTTTTAAGGATAGAGGAAGAATTAGCAGATACTGCAATATACTTAGGCGATAACACATTTTTTAACTTAAAAAAATAAAAATACATACAAAGTTTTATTTATAAAACTGCAATTTAATAAAAATTTGTTTATAAATAATATAAAAAACCACTAAAAACGGTGGTTTTTTTATTTAATTACAAAATTTATATAAATCACTTTTGTATTGTGACTTATTGTTATTTACAGCTTTTTTTCAACTAGCCAACACAAAAACCGGCATATGACAATGGCATTTACAAGTTATTTATTAAGTAATTTTGTATATTATGGTGTACAGTTTGTATTAGAAATTAGAATAATGAGTTATGCTAATAATTTTTAACTAGTAAGTATAGTTACAAGTTAAAATATATTGAAACTTAACTTAATTTATGATAAACTTAATTTATGATAGATTTTATTTTATCTGACACTACAACCTATGCCATGCTAAAGGGTTTACAACAAGTTAATAAGTTGGCCGAAAAAGACATTTTTAAAAACTATGTTGTAATAGTTCCCGACAGTAAAACAATTATGGCAGAAAGTTATTTGCTCCAACATTCAAATACTGGGGCTTTTGCTAATGTCTATATTTATTCTTTAAAACGATTATTAAACAAGATTTCTCCTGTAAATAGCAATATTGTGTTAACAAAACAAGCTTCTACCATGATAGTCAGAAAAGTTATAATCGAAAATTTAGATCGGCTAATTTGTTATAAAAAAACAGCAAATTCTACTGGGTTTGCAGAAGTTATGTATTCTACAATTGCACAACTAAAAAGTAGCGATGTAACCGTTGCAGATTTTTATAGCATGATAGAAAATGTAAGTGCTTCATTAAAAATAAAAATGCAAGACATTGCACTAATTTTTGAAAAATATCAAGATTTTATAGAAAACAGATATTTAGATCAGTCGGATCTACTTACAGTTTTAAAAGAAAGTGCCCAAAGCTCGGAATTTATTAAGCAAAGTCATTTTTATTATTTAGGTTTCGAATCGGTAACCGCCGAAGCTTTGCAGGCTCTTATACCTATTATTAAAAGTTGCAAAAGTTTTACGGTTTCTGCAAGTTACAATTATGGTACAGCTAATAATCATATATTCGACAACGAAGTATTTACAAAATTTAAAGCTGTTGCAGATAGTTTTAAATTTAATTATGTGCCAAAACGATATAACCAACCATTTAAGGTAGATTTTTTGCACATAAAAAATAACTTATATACTTACCCTGCAAAAATTAAAAATTCTTGTAACAGTATAGAAATTTTAAATGCAAAAAATATAATAGACGAAGTAGATTTTGTTGCTCAAAAAATTAGCTTACTTATAAAAAGTGGTGTACGATACAAAAATATTGCTGTAATAGTAAATGGTTTAGAACAATATGCTCAAACTATCGACACAATTTTTAGCCAGTATCAGTTTAGCTATTTTTTGTCTAAGCCATACGATTATAAAAATCATCCTTTATTTAATTTAATAAAAAGTTATTTAAGAATAATCCGTAAAAATTACGAAGTTAGTGATGTCATAGAATTTTTGTCAAACATTCTTATTAATACCACGCCATATTTAGAAGATTTTATAAATTATGTAAATAAATATGGAATAAACCATTTAAAATTTTGTAAGCAGTTTGAAGTATACGACGACAAAGTAATAACTAAGGAACAATTTATTGGTATAGAAAGTTTACGCCAAGCCTTGGTTAGTAAAGTCGGATATTTTAATGTAGAACTATCTACAACAAAGGATTATGTAGTCGCTATAAAAAATATGCTTCAAAGCATTAATATAAACGAAAGATTACAGAAGTTGCAGTTAGATCAATCTCAGGATAAAGTACAACAAAATATAACTAGCCAAGCATTAGGCAAGTTGGATTTAGTTTTAAACCAGCTAACTACTTTTTTGGCTGACGAAAAAAT
The DNA here is from genome assembly GCA_947054085.1 of uncultured Clostridia bacterium. Taxonomy (GTDB): domain Bacteria; phylum Bacillota; class Clostridia; order Christensenellales; family UBA1242; genus RGIG4790. The sequence continues at coordinate 9,147 of CAMRVD010000032.1, forward strand.
AGATATTGCTATGCTAGAAAGTTTATTACTTGGTGGTCTTAGTGTTACCGATGTTTCGGTTGTGCCGGTAAGTCAGGATTCTATTATAGTTTCTAACAGTAGCGATGGTTTTTACGATATAGATTACGTTTTTATTTTAAATTGCTCTGAAGGAAATTTTCCTATTAAGCAACAAGATTGTGGTATTATTGCCGATAGCGAAATAAACCAACTTAGCGACTTTAGTAAAAAAACTATAGAACCAACCATAAAAACAATCAATCGTAGGGAACGTTTTAAAGCATACGAAACATTGCTTCTTGCAAATAAAAAAGTATATTTAAGTTATTGCTTAGGTACAGGCGAAAATGTTATAAGAAGAAGTAATATTATAGACCAACTCATCAATATGTTTGCTGGCTCTAAAGAAGTAATCGAACAAAATTACTTGGGCGAATTTGGTGGACTAGAAAAAGATTCGTTACTTATTATTAAAAATAAGTTAGTAAATAAAAATAAAGTTATAAAATATGTTTGCACCGAAATTGGCAATAAAAAGCTATACGACAACTATAACAATATAAAACTTGTAAGTGCTGCGTATAGTGCAAGTGCCGATTTTATGTCTATAAATTTAGCCAGCTATATAAGAAACATTAATAGCACTCAAAGTTATTTTGTAAAAGACGCACCCAAATTGCTTTTTAAAGATAACAAAACAAGTACTAGTCAGTTAGAAAAATATTTTACTTGTCCATTTTTGTTTTTTGCTAACTATGGATTGCGTCTTAAGGAAAATGAAAGTAGTAAATTAAGGGCTATAGATGTTGGTAATATTTTGCATAGACTAGCAGAATTATTTGTAGATAAATTTATTAAAAATACTCATTTAAATGTAGAATTAACCGCAAAAAATGCAATTAATTACATTTTAAGTAATCAATATGTTTTAGAAGATAATAAATTTTTAGTAAAAATTATAATAGACGAAGGCATAAGATTGTGTCAAAAATTGGCCGACGAAATTTTACATAGTCATTTTAAGCCAATAGCCTTAGAACAAGGTTTTGGCAAAAATTGTAAAATCCCTGCTGTGGATTTTGGTAATGTAAAATTAGAAGGCAAAATAGACCGCATAGATGTGTGCAATAAAAGATTTAGAATTATAGATTACAAAACCGGCAAAATAGAAGACAATATAAAGCGAATTTATTATGGCAAAAAAATTCAGTTAGTAACATATCTTCTAGCATTGCAAAGTTCGGGACTTAGTCCTGCTGGAGTTGTTTATTTCCCCATTCGTAACGAATTTAATTCTACAAGTAGTAAAATGAAAGGCTTTTTTATAAACGATGCAAGTATTATAATGGACATGGATACAACGCTATCTGTCGAAAAATTATCAAGCGATGTTTTAGACATAAAATTAAATAAACCTAAAAATAACGAATTTACTTTGCGAGCAAGTGCTAATTTACTTACAGATGATCAATTTAGTGCAATTAGCGAATATGTAAAAAGTCTAATAACAAAAGCTATCGACGAAATTTTAGAAGGAGATTATTTGCCAAGTCCTATTAGGTTATCAGAAAGTGATAATTTACCTTGTGAGCATTGTCCATATTTAGGAGTTTGCGGAGTGGAAAATACTCAATATAAACTTGGCAGAAAGTGTTATACAAATATTAAGCTACAAGATATAAAGGGGGATAATAATGAGTAAATTTACCCCAGAGCAACAAAAAATTATAGATATTCGCGACAAAAATTTAATAGTAAGTGCAGCAGCTGGTAGTGGAAAAACCACAGTAATGATAGAGCGAATAAAAGATTTAATTGTAAAAGATCATGTTAGTATAGACAATTTTTTAATTGTAACATTTACAAAAGCTAGTAGTATAGACATGAAATCTAGGTTGATAGCTAGTTTGCAAAGTTTAAACCCAGATACATTTATATTAGAACAAATAGATAATGTTTCTACTGCAGATGTTAGTAATTTGCATAGCTTTTGTGCAAGACTATTAAAAAGTTATTTTTACGTGGCAGAGCTAGATCCAACCTTTGTTGTGTTATCTGACGAAGAGTCCGATTTATTAAAGCAAAAAGCATTAAACAAACTTTTTGATCAGGAGTTTGAAAATAATAATCACGACTTTTTTGTGCTTTACGATTGCTTACAAAAAAATCGTAGCGACAAGTCCTTAAAGGAACATATATTAAAACTTTACGACTTTTTTAATGTTACTTTTGATATAGATAGCTGGTTTAGTGCTTCTAACAATTTATACGATACAAACTTGGGCAAAAATAGAGCTTGCAATATTATAAATAGTTATGTTTGTAGCCGAATAAAAAAGATATTAACTGTTGTAGATTGTAAAATTAAAGAATTTAAAAATTTGCAATTATTACCGTTAGTAGTTTATTTAGAAGATGTTTATTTGCAGTTATGTAAAGTTAATTTTAACAATGGATTTATTAAAAATGCTGAGTTTATTTATCAGATGCCAACTTTTGGTGTTCCGCCAAAAGTAGACGAGGCTATGAATATTTATAGGCAACAATTAGACCAATTAAGACAACAAATTAATAGCGAAGTAAAAAACTTTAAAGCAAATTATGTAACAAACGATACTAATCAGTTGTGTTTAGAATTATCCGAAAGTAAAACTCTTGCAGAAGCTCTGTTTTATGCTACTACCAGATTTAGTGCTATTTATAGCGATCTAAAGCGAGAAAAATGCGGTTTGGATTATAACGATCTAGAACAATACACATTAAAAGTATTGTCCGATGCTCAAACACTTAACACCATAAAACAAAAATATAAATATATATTTGTAGATGAGTATCAAGATATAAATGCCATACAAGAAAAGATTATTAGTTTGCTATCTAGCGATAATAATAGATTTATGGTAGGGGATATAAAGCAAAGTATTTATAGATTTAGGCTTTGTGATCCAGATATATTTTTAGATAAATATAATAAATATAAAAATCAAGAAAATAGCGAAGCTATAGACCTTTCTAAAAATTTTAGAAGCAATAAAGAAATTTTAAACTTTGTAAATATGGTTTTTGATGACCGCATGACAACCGAGTTTGGCGGAGTAGACTATAAAAATACCGCTAAGTTAGTTGCGGGTAGTAATTTTGAGGAAGATAATCCAGTTAATTTAACATATATCGATACAACCAGCTTAAAAGAAAATAAAAATTTTTCTGGTAATGCAGAGGTTGGTCGGGTTTATAGTGTAAAAAATCATCAGCAAACCGAGGAATTAGAAAACCTTAAATCTATGGCAGAAGCAGAATATATTGCTAGCGAAATATTAGATTTGGTAGCAAATGGTACAGTTTACGATAACAAGACCAATCAAAAACGCAATATCAGATTTAACGATATCGCAATATTATTGCCGGCCAGAAATAACTTTTTAGATTCTTTATTAGAAGTATTTAGCAAATATAATATTCCAACTAGCAGCGATGTTATGGTGGATGTATTATCAGAAAGACATGTAAAAGCTATATATAATTTTCTTAAGCTTATTTATAACTATAAACAAGATATCGAGTTATTTTCTTGTTTGTATAGTCCGCTTTCGGGTTTTACGTTGGACGAATTGGCAAATTTAAGAATAACTAATGGCGACTATAAATATTTTTATCAATGTTTAGAAAACGCAAAATTATCGGAATTAGATTGTATTTTAGCTCAAAAAGTACAAAATTTTAGGCAAACTCTTGCTAAATATAAAAAAATGGCAGGCTATAAAACGGTTAAAGAGGTAGCTCATTGCATTATTCAAGACTTTGAAATACAAAATTTAATGCTAACCGAACCTGATGCAATTAAACGCATTAATTTACTAAATAAATTTTTAGACAGTTTAAACAATGTTAGTATATATGAGTATTTTGCGGATGGCGTTTTAACCAATATTAATGCTAGTGGGGGCGAAAATACTTCGGCTGTACAAATTGTTACCATACATAAAAGTAAAGGTTTAGAATACAGTATAGTATTTTGTCCAAACATTAGCCGCAATTTTAATATGCAGGGTATGCACGGAGATGTTTTAATTAGTAAGGAACTGGGGCTTGCTGTTAACTATTTTAATCCTTCGCTAAGGACTAAAAATAATACTATAGCCAAAGAGGCTATAAAACTTACCGAAACTCGTAAACTTATAGAGGAACAACAGCGTCTGCTTTATGTAGCATTAACACGAGCAATTAATAAACTATATGTAGTTGGTACTTGCCAGTTTAGTGATATTAAAGCTGACTTTCCCGAAAGGGCAAATAGTTTTGCGGATTGGTTTGATAGTTTTGTTTATAATTATTTACAAGGAAATAACACAAAAAATGTAAATATTAAAACAATCGATTCTAGCATTTTAGTTGGTGCATCGTGTACAATAAAATCGCCACAGGTATTTTTTGGTGTGGCAGAAGAACAATTAAAGCAACAGATATTAGATAATATAAACTTTAAATATAAGTTTGACCAATCTACAAAAACGCCACAAAAAACTTCAGTTACTCAAATAGCCAGTGGTTATCACGAAAGCGAGGAGGTTTATCTAAAATATAATAATTTAGATAATGCTTCTACTATCGAAAAGGGTAATGCCTATCATAAACTAATGGAAAGTATAGATTTTTCTTGTAATAATACCGAAAAGCTTAATAAACTATTACAAAGTTTACTTAACGCTGGTAAACTTACACAAAACGAAATTAATTACATAAATAAAGATAGCATTTTAAAACTTTTAAATAATCCAACATTTTTAGATATAATAAACTTTGGTACAACTTTACGAGAAAAAGAGTTCTTTATAAACTTTGGTACTACAGATATTCAGATTGTACAAGGTGTTGTGGATTTGGCTGTAATAAATAACGATAAAGCATTAGTTATAGACTATAAAACAGGTAACTTTTTAAATAGTCAAAATTTACAAAAATATAAAACTCAACTAAATATTTATAAAGATGCTATCCAAAAATCGTATAATGTAGAAGTAATTAAGTGTGCTATTGTTGCTGTAGAACAAGGCGAGGTGTACTTTTTGTAAAATAAATAAAAGATCAAAAAATTAGCAAAAACTAACAAATTTTGCTAATTTTTTTTGTTATTTTGCGATTTTTTTATTAATATTTATATAAAATAAATAAACAAATTAAATAAAACATGGTAATTATAATTATTCAAAAAAAAT
>CAMRVD010000033.1 GCA_947054085.1 uncultured Clostridia bacterium
AGTGTATAATTTTTATCAAATGTTAAATAGATATCTAAACATAAAAAACCTACACTTTTGCAGTAGGTTTTTTATTAATGCTTCTATAAAAGTTTTAATATACATGAAGTGCAAGGCACAAGGTTATTTGACCCGCACGATTTTACTTTCGTAAATAACTACTAACCTTTAACGGCAAGAATTGGCACAAGATGAGTGCTCGCAAAAAGCCAGCGATGCGATTTTACTAAAGCGTAAATGAGCAGTGCTGGCTTTTATGCAGTTAAGCGAAAAATTGTGTTAATTGTTGCCGTTAAAGAAGTATGCAGATGATACCGCCCTTCCTCTCATTAACAATCTTAGTTAATGTTTTACGCATTTTAACCTGAGCTTCTTCTGGCACGTTGTTGACTTTGGTATCAATACCCTCTTTAACTAGGCTAGAAAGTGGTTTGCCAAACATATTGGTGTTCCAAATGCCTTGTGGATTGTTTTCGAACTCGCCAAGCATATATTCGGCAAAAGCTTGGCTTTGCTCTGGATTGCCTAATGCTGGTGTTACCTCGGTTTCTACATCTACACGCATAATGTGCAAGCTTGGAGCACTAGCTTTAAGTTTAACGCCAGATTGCCCGCCTTTAGAAATAATTTGTGGCTCTTCTAGTGTTAGTTCATCCATGGTTGGGTTTACAATGCCATAACCAGTTTCTTTTACTTGGTCTAAGGCAGATTTAAGTTTGTCGTACTCTTGTTTTGCATGGGTTAGATGCTTCATGTAGCTCATTAAATAGAAGTCGTCCGCAATATCCACGCCACACTGACGCGATAGTAGATTATAAAACTCTTTACTGTCTACTTCTAGTTTGTAGGTAACAGTACCGGTAGATAGGTCAATTTTGTCTAAATTAAAGCCAGTAAAGCGGCTGTCGCCCTCAAAAGCACCAAGCATATGCTTGTAGTCGTTCATTTTAACAACGTTAGAGCCAACTTCTTTTAAGCCGTCCAAAACGCTAGAAACAAGCTCGTCGGTTGCAGGGAGTGCCCTTACCCACTTAGGCATATCTACATTAATTTGACGCACTGGGAATTCGTATAATACTTTTTCTAAAATATTAGCAAAGTCCTCTTCGCCCATTTTTTCTACATTAATTGCACATACTGGTGCGTTATATTTTTCCTGTAAACTGCTAGCAAGTTTTTTTGTAACTTCTGCATCTGGTTTAGCGGTGTTAAGTACAATAACAAAAGGTTTGCCTGCTTCGCTTAACTCTTTTGCAACTCTTTCTTCGGCAGAAACATAGCTAAGCCTGTTAATTTCGGTAAACGAGCCGTCTGTGGTCACTAGCACTGCAATTGTGCTATGCTCTTCTATAACTTTTTTTGTGCCAATTTCGGCAGCTTCGGCAAGAGGCATTTCTTCTTCCGACCAAGGGGTTTTAACCATACGCTCTTTGCCCTCGGCAGTTACTGCACCCTCTGCACCATTTACAAAATAGCCAACGCAATCTACAAGGCGTACTTTTGCATTAAGCTGTTTGCTAAAGTCTACATTTACCGCCTTATTTGGTACAAATTTAGGTTGAGTTGTCATAATTAGTTTACCATTACCCGATTGTGGTAATTCATCTATCATGCGGTCTTTATCGGCGTTATCGGCTAAGGTTTTAAGTACAACCTTGTCCATAAATTTTTTTATAAAAGTAGATTTACCAGTACGAACTGGTCCAACTACGCCAACATAAATATCGCCATTTGTTCTAGCAGAAATATCATTGTATATTTCAAATTGTTCCATTTGGTTTAGTCCTCCTTAAAAAGTTCTGCTTAGTATGGTATATGCCCTAAGCGTGGCAAGTATGACAACTTTTTTAAATTTTATAATTTTCATTAAAACAAAAAAAGCCAGCAGAAACTGACTTTTAATTATATATATAATTTGATTCTCCCAGTGACAAAAATTAATATTGTAAGTGGCTTGCACAAAATGCTTAGCATAAATCAACAATGCTTATTTTTTATCGCCATCGTAAAGTTGCGAAACGGCTTGGTCATACTCCTCTGCTGTAATTAGTCCGTTTTCTTTAAAGCGTTTAAGTTTTTCTAACTTTTCGGCTTTTTCGGCATCGGAAATTGGGTTATCAATTTCCACCTCTGTCGTAGGTTGTTCGGGTTTTACTGTGCTAGCTGCATCTTGCGATGCACTACTTTGTGCTTGAAATGTACTATTGTCTTGAACATCTGTAACCGAAACATTGTTGCTTATGCTTGATAAAATTAGTAGACCAATTAAACCCAAAGGAAAATACAGCACTGCCCCAAAAATTATCCAATTGGTTACTTGACTTTTACGCATTGCAAGATTAACTGGTGATAAGTCTGCAAAGTACGAATACCTATGTGCAGATATTACTGCGTACACGCCAAGTGGAATTGCAATAATGGTAGCACACAAAAATAATCCGTAAAAGTACGCTATTACCGTTAAAATATTAAAAATTATCGCATTTTTTTTCATAATCTAATTATCTCCATACAATATAATTTTAAAATACAATTATTTTTGAACTGTGTTGTTTTTTATATCTTTTTTGGTTTTGTTAAATAAGTCTATCTTGTTTTCTTTACCAAGTATCAAGCGTTTAATGTTAGACCTATGCGACCAAAAGGTAAGCACTGCTATTACAAACAAAATAATTAGTACTACCCACCTATCTGGAGTGGTTAAAGTTTTTGCCTTAAAGCCTTCGGTTATGCAAAGAACCGTTATACACAAAAAACTTGCAACAGACATATATTTACAAACCAAAAATAACAAAAATGCTACAAAAAATACAATTAAGGTTGCTATTGGGTTGGTTACACTAAATACTCCTATAAGAGTGGCAATACCCTTTCCGCCTTTAAACTTAAACACAATGGGGAATACGTGACCAATTGTAACCGATAGCCCTGCAATGTAAACAAGCATAATATTGTTTGAAACAAGCAGTACAATCAAACATGGTATAATTGCTTTAAGCATATCTAAAACTAAGTTTAATATGCCCCATTTTAGACCGTAACTTCGCAGCACATTGGTAGAACCGGGGTTTCCGCTACCACGCTTTGTAATATCGTCATGTTTAGATTTAGCAATAATTCTAGAAACACTAATATTGCCCGACAAGTAACTACAAATTACAATTAGTAGTATATGCCACCAAACCATATATTTCTCCTTTTAGTATTTGTGTTATTTATAAAATTAGTTTTTTAAAAACCTTCTTTTTCGTCCTTTGCTTTAAGAGTTATTCTTATTGGCGTGCCAGTAAAATCTACACTATCTCGTATGCAATTTTCTAAATAACGTTTGTAATTATCTGGCATTATTGCCGTATCGTTTACAAAAAGCACAAATGTAGGCGGACAAACGCCCGACTGTGTTGCATAAAAAATCTTTAGTTTTTTACCATTTTTGCTAGGAGGACTACTTATAGCATACGCATTTTGCAATATATCATTAAGGTTACCCGCAGTTATTTTGCGATTTGCATTAGCATACACTTCCTCTACCGCACCCATTAATTTTTCCATGCGTTTTCCGGTAAGTGCACTTAAATACACGCTTTTAAAATAGCTCATGTACGCAAGATCAGTAGATAACTGTTTATTAAACTTATTCATAGTGTTGGTGTCTTTTTCTATTAAGTCCCACTTGTTCATAACTATAACACTTGGCTTTAATTCTTCGTGAATAAGCCCAGCAATGCGTACGTCTTGTTCGCTAATTGGCTGGCTTGCATCTAACACCAAAACAACAACATTGGCACGACGAATACTATCCATTGTTCTAAAAACGCTATAACGCTCGGTAGTTTCGTCCTCTATTTTAGACTTACGGCGTAAACCTGCAGTATCTATAAGCGTATACTTCTTTTTGTTATAATTAAACGGAATATCTACGGCGTCCCTAGTTGTGCCTGCAATTTCGCTAACAATTACACGACTTTCACCAAGCAAGCGGTTAACAATGCTGCTTTTGCCCGCGTTAGGCTTACCAACTATTGCAACTTTTACGGTATCATCCGCTTCGGCAGTGCTTTGCGTTGGCAAATTTTTTACAATTTCGTCTAGTAAATCGCCTAGCCCCAATGCTTGCTCGGCAGAAATACCAATAGGTTCGCCTAGCCCTAAGCTATAAAACTCAAATAAGTCCTCGGCTTTGTAGTTGTCTAATTTGTTTACAACTAGTAATACCTTTTTGTTACTTCTGCGTAGTTTATGTGCAACATCCAAGTCGCTAGAAGTTAAACCCTCTTTACCGTCCACTAAAAACAAAATAAGATCTGCCATATCTATCGCTACATCTACTTGCTTTAAAATATGCTTACTAAAATGGTCGTCACTTTTAAACTCTATTCCACCAGTATCTACCAATGTAAACTGATTGCCGCACCACTCGGCATCAGCATAAATACGGTCGCGAGTTACTCCCGGCTCGTCATTTACAATCGAAATACGTTTGCCCACAATTCGGTTAAAAAAAGTAGACTTGCCCACATTGGGTCTACCAACAACTGCAACTAATGGTAATCTAGCCATATTTTTGCTCCTTTATTTTATAATTATATAATATCTGGTACTTAAAAATCAAGTTATTTAGTGATACTAGCCGTGCTAAAATCTATGTAATTATATTAAGCAAAATAATTATAAATTTACTTAAATTGCCCGTTTTTGCTAGAAAATACGGTGTACTATGCCACGCATAGTACATACAGCACAACAAAAATTTAGCAAAAAATCTCACCTACTATGGGTGAGATTCTAAAATAATTTTTTATATCGCATTTATTTTTACATTTGCCATTAATCGGCGAGAATTATTATAAGATGAGTGCTCGGCAAGTTTTAGCGATGCGATTTTGCTACATCGTAAATGAGCAGACGCTAAAACTTGCCAGAAAGCGAGGTATTGTGCTAATTCTCGCCGTTTAATTGTAAAAGCTAAGAATTAGATGCTAGGCAAAGATGCGTGGTCTTTGACAGATAAGAGTTTACTACTTACGGGGTCCCCGCAAAGTACCACTTTGTGGGGAAAGGAAAACAAACACATAAAACTAAAAGCCACTTTAAAATTTTTAAAGTGGCTAAAACTATTGTGTTTGTTTGAAGCAATGACTATTTGGCAAATGCGAGCATTTGCTGCATAGAGCTAATTGTTAGCTTTTACTGATGGTTGCGAGATTTTTTACGACCAAACAGCCCAGCAAACAACTCACTAAAAAATCTTGCTATTTTGTATCTAGCTTTTTTAGAGAATATTGCAGCAAGAGACACAACTACAATTACTACACCAAGAGTTCCTAAAAGTACCCAAAGCGAGGTTAAACTTGCACCGCTACCCTCGTTAGAAAGCCCAGTGATAACATTTTTACCGCCGTTACCGTTGCTTAGATCTATATCTGCTAAACTAGCCTGACTTGCAGCGTCCGAGCCAAACAATACCACGTCTACCACTTTTGCAAGGACTGCAGTACTATTTATTGCAAGTTCCTTTTCTATGTTTTCGCTACCCATTTCAAATAGCATGGCAAAACCCGAAAGTTGCTGATTGTAGTTTCCGCCGCCCATGTAAATATCTTTTATAAAGTTAGGGTAAGCTTTGTCGGCATAAGATTTTATGCTATAGGCAAAATTTTTATTTTCAGCAAAGTTTTGGTTAGACGAGCCTATAACCATACGCACTTTGCTCATCTGTTTGCCATTTACTGTTGTAAAATACTCTTTTCGTGGAGTACTATCGCGGTGTACATCAAAAATTGCGGTAACACCTTTGTCTAAAAGTTTTTTAGCAGTAGCTTGACTACGAGTATAAGCTCCGCTATTATGAGGCAAATGAAGTGCTGGGTCGTACTCTACCTGAACATTAAGTTTTTCTAGATTATCCTTAAAAGCTTTGCCTACATCGTGTATACCACCTTCGCCGTACACGCTATCTGTGCCGTCTGGGTTTAAATAACTTTCGTCGTTATGTGTATGATACACTCCCACATACTTCTTATTATTAGATTTGGCTTCGGCATACTTTTTAGAGGATGTGACAGAAGATGTTCCCTTAGCTACTACCTCTTCCTCTTTATATGTGCTTTTAAAGTTGTATTCGGGAAGCTGTTCGTCCTTTATAAATTTAGCATAAGCAACTTTATTATTTTCGTCTACATTACAAATTTGATAAAGTTTATTATCACTAGATAAATACAAGTCGCCGTTTTCTACCTTGCCGCCCTTTACAAGCACAACTCTATCTTTTTTGATAAAATCGTAAACTGTGTAATATGATTTAACCTCGGTAGTTACTGCACTTGCTGCAGGTAAATTGCCACTACCTAAATTTGGAATTAAACTAAAAGCAATCGTCGCCAAACCTAAAAATAATACTGCCGTTGTTTTTATAGCCTTTTTGGCTGTACTTTTAGAGGCTTTTGATTTTTTATTTTCTACTTCCGCCTTTACATTAGTAGCGGACTTTTTTGGTTTTTCTACTACCAGTTTGCCATTTTTTTCACTGTCGTAAGTATGAGTTTCGTAGTTAAACTGTTTCTTTTGCTCATCTGGTTTTGCACAAGTAAATGCTCTACCCAAAAACTCTGCAAGTCCTACTGCAATTAAAATAGCAATTACATAAGTTCCAAATGCACCGCCAACACCAAGCCCTAGCATGGTTGGTGCATTTAAACAATAGTTGACTATCCACTGAACAATTTGAGCCAACGATATACCAAACACTGCACAAACAAAAGCGTTTCTGCGGCTTCTGCCAAGAGCGTATGCAACAATCCCAGCTACAATTCCGTACAAAAACGTATTGTCTATAATAATATCTTCTGCAGATTTACTTGGAAGAATCCATTCTAGACCATAAACAATACCAGCAACTAAAATTGTCCCTATAAATGCTCTAAATAAATCTCTGCTCCAGCCACAACTAATAAGCAAGTAAATACAAATTCCAAACGGAATTATAAACCCACCAATCGATACCGAAAAGTGGCTGCCAATATTAATCGGCGGAATTGCAATACCTATTGCAATGGCAATAAGTAGAACTATTGCTTGTTTGTCGTTAAGTCTAAGATTATCTAGTATTTTTTGACCTGCTCCAAACATAAGCAAGATTATTACTGCGGTAAGAATACCCAAACTAACTGTCATAAATCTCTCCTTTATGGTTAGAATGACTATCTTTTTGCGTTTTTATACAAGCAAGAATTATTCTTTAACGGATCTTTTATTTTTTCGTTTTAGATTCTTAGCCTTTAACTTAAAATGATAATTCGCATAATCAAATTGTTTAAACCCTTCTAAACAGCCAAAATATTTTTTATTTTAAAATATAAAACAAGAGCAAACTTAATTTGCTCTATTTCTTATTTATCAAAATCCACATCTAACTTAAATTCTTTTAAATTTAAATAATCTAGTGTTTTTAACCCATTTAGTATAATTTTGTAGGCAACTAGTTGTTGCTTACTCTTTTTAAACTTTCTGTTAATGTTCTTATCACCATATTTGTTGTCGCCAACTATAGGTAGTCCTATATAAGCCATTTGTGCTCGAATTTGATGTGTCTTGCCGGTTTTTATGCTAATTTCCAGTATTTCCGTTTCCGCATTTTGCTGTATTACCTTATAGGTCGTAAATATCGGGAAATAACCAGCTAATGGTTTACTAGAAATTTTAACTAGACTTGTGGTAGGGTCTTTTTTTAAGTAATAGTTTAACACCTCGTATTGTTTTAAAGGTTTGCCTACTACTTCCGCTAAATAATATTTATAAATTGCATGCTTTTTAAAAGCATTATTTAGATCGCTTTCTGCTCTCTTATTTTTCGCAAAAACTACAAGCCCACTGGTATTGCGGTCTAATCTATGAACTGCTAAAAAATTAGCATTAAGCTCCGCTTCTAGTAAAGTTTTTAATGTAATACTTCCGTCGCAAACTTCTATGCCCATAGGCTTGTTTACTACTAATATGTTTTCGTCGCTGTAAATAATCTCGATTTTTGGAGTTAAAGCCTTTTCGCCGTAAACTTCCACTTGGTCGTTTATATTTAAACTTACATTTTGGTTTACTTTACTTCCGTTTACTTTAATTTCTTTTTGACGCAATAATTTTTGCATACTACCAAAACTTGCAAGCGGGAAATGCTCTTTTATAAGCTCTAATAAATTACAATTATTTTTGCAGACAATTTTTTTCACAATAACTTCCTTTGCAGGCGATGCATTTGTTTTTTTGTTTAAAATATCTTACCACAAAAACAATACATACTGCAAGTACAATTATTGTAATTAATGCTTCTATTATTTGTTTAGCGTAAAAGGCACTTATTAAATTATATATAACAAACGAACAACCATATGCTATTACAAACTGAAAAACAAAGCTAAATACAGCAAACTTTCGGCTTACCTCTCTAGCAGTTACGCTTAGAGCCGATACACATGGCGAATACAATAGTATAAACACCAAAAAACTAATAGCTCCTGCGGTTGTAAAACTAACGGCACTTGTTGTGAGTGTTAAACTTGCGGCTAATGCTTCTAGACTTGCCCCTACGCCGTTTGCTATAGACAAGCACGACACTACCATTTCTTTTGCGACGATGCCTACAAGTAGAGCTACTACTGCCCAAGTATTGCCAAACCCTAGCGGCTTAAAAAGTACGGCAATATATTTAGCAAGCCCGCACAAGATGCTTTCCTCTGGGTTAACTGTATATTTAAACCCAAAAGTAAGGTTAGAAAGCACCCAAACAACCACCGAACAAACAACTAAAGTACCTCCAACGCGTTTGACAAAATTAAAGGCATTGGTTTTGGCATTTTTTAGCGTTTTAGAAAGCGTTGGTACTCTTATTGGCGGTATTTCCATAATAAACGGAGAGCTTTTTTGTTTACTAAGTTTATTTGTTATTGCTGTAATAATCAGTCCAAGAATAACCCCAAAAAGATACAAACTAAATACAACCAGCACTTTATTTTTAGCAAAAAATGCAGCACAAATTAGTGCATATACTGGTAGTTTTGCACTGCAACTAGCAAACGGTAAAAGCATTGCGGTTCGTTTTTGCGTGCGTTTGTCTAGCCCTGTGGTTGTAAGCATGGCAGTTGTTGTACAACCAAAGCCCAGTACCAAACTAAAAACACTTTTGCCTGTAAGCCCTATCTTTTTTAGCGAGTTATCAAACATAAAGGCAACGCGACTTAAGTAGCCTAGGTCCTCTAAAAAATTCATGCACATAAATAGCAAAACTATCTGAGGCAAAAAGCTTACAACGCTTCCCATGCCGCCGATTACGCCCTGTACCAAAAGCGAATACGCCCATGGCGAAATATTTAGTTTTATTAAAAAGTCGGAAACAACATCTACAAGCTTTGCAAACCAACCCTCTATTAAAATGGAAAAGTTTTGACCAATTGCTCCAAAAGTGATAATAAAAACTGTTAACATTACCAACAAAAATATAGGCACTGCTAAAAATTTATTATACAAAACTTTGTCTATTCGGCTTGTGCCATAAGTTTTTAGCTCGCTGGTTATAACTTCGGACACAATTTTGTCTATAAAACTATATCTACTTAGTATATCTTCTTCTATTTTACCAGTAAGTTTGTTTATATATGGCAAATATACTTGTTGATGTTGTATATTATTTAGGCTTTCTAACAGCCCAGCTACACTCTTTTTTTTGCGAGCATCTATGGGAATGACCGGCACTTTTAAGGTGCTTGCAAGCTTAGAATAATTTATATTTTTGACCTCGTTTGCCATGTTAACAGCAACAACAATCCTGTGCCCCATTTCTAATAGTTGCAAGGTTAGCTGAAGGTTACGCTGCAAGTTATTGGCATCGCAAATATTAACAATAAGGTCACCCTTATGAGCATTTAAATACTTTATAGCAACTTCTTCCTCTGGGGTGTACGAATTTAGCGAATATATCCCCGGAAGGTCGCAAATCTTGCACTTTTCACCCCTTATATCTGCAAGTTTTTCGGAAACATCAACAGTTACTCCGTGCCAGTTGCCAACATGATTATTGCTTTTTGTAAGCGTATTAAAAAGCGTGGTTTTCCCCGTATTTGGGTTGCCTACTAAAATTATGTTATTCATCTACCACCACCAAATCTGCAGTTTGCTTGTCTACCGCTAAACAGTATCCTCTTATGCAAATTAAAAGTGCTCTTCCTTTGCTCGTTTTTTTTAGAACCTTTACACTTTGCCCAACAATAAGCCCAAGCTCGTAAAACCTACATGCTAGCTTAGTGTCTGCTGCTTTAAGTTCTACAATTTTTGCTGCCTTATCCTCGGAAAGCTCACTTAATAATTTTTTCATACTAAAATATATGAAATATTATTTTACTTAATAACTTTAATCAAAAAATATGCCTTAGATTTAATACTAACAAGCAACATAGAACAATATAAAAATAGAGCATATCGCTCTATTTTTGGTTAATTTTTACGTTACTTTATAATTTACTAAAGTAATTAAATAATGATAAGCTTATTTTTTGGTTTTGTCTTCTACCATTTTTTCAAAGTCGTTTATAAAATCGAAAAAGCCGCTAATATCTTTAAACTGCTTGTATACGCTTGCAAACCTTACATAGCTTACTTCGTCCAGTTCCTTTAGCCCTTCCATAACATATTCGCCAATCTTTTTGGTAGAAATTTCTTCCTCTAGACTATTGTAAACTTTCTTTTCTATATTTGCTACAAGCAAATCTATCTGATGCATTGTTACTGGACGCTTTTCGCAAGATTTAATTATGCCACGTTTTACTTTAGATATATCAAAAACTTCGCGTTCGCCATTATTTTTTACTACCATTATCGGCGTGGTTTCTATAGTTTCGTAAGTTGTAAATCGCTTGCCGCACCCTAAACACTCACGGCGGCGACGTATCGCGTTGGTTTCGTCTACAGCACGGCTATCTAACACCTTGCTATCTATTGCACCACAAAAAATACACTTCATAAAAAAATCTCCACATATTGTATTATGTGTAACATTATACCACAAAGTGTTGTACCTAGCAATTAATTTTACTAACTTTCCTTATTTACTGCCCTACGATAACGCATATAGGTTTTTAGTTCTTGCTGTTCGGCTTTGGTTTTTGCCACTTGCCCTTTTTCGGCTTCTATTGGAGCAAGTTTTACCAGCAGTACATCCTCGCCAATCTTTTTTAAATTATCTATAGGCACAAAAATATCTTCGGTTTTCCGCATAAATTTTTTTATGCCGGGTACAACCACTCCTTGCACCCTGCCACTTTCGCGTTCAAAGATAATATCTACTACATGACCCAGTTTTTTGCCGTCGTAAATATTTACAACTTCCTTTTCGCGAATTTCTACAAAACTTATTTCCATAGTTTACTATATGCAAAACGCACAGCAAACTTTCTTATAAAAATTTATTTTTATAGTATAAAAATGTTTGCCTATCCCAAAAATAATCTAAAGGGAGGTATTTTATGGCAAACAAAGTAGTGATATGCGGTATCGACACAAGCACTCTGCCAAAATGCACAAAGGAAAAATCCGACGAACTTTTACGAGAAATCAAAAATGGCAATTCTGCCGCCCAAGACGAGTTTATAATGTATAATATGCGATTAGTGCTGTCGATTATACAACGATTTAATTTAAAAACCGAGATTGCAGACGACGTTTTTCAGGTTGGAATGATAGGACTAATTAAAAGCATAGAAAATTTTGATATTTCGCTTGGAGTTAAGTTTAGTACTTACGCTGTACCAATGATTATTGGCGAAATCCGTAGGTTTTTACGGGATAACAACGCTGTTAAGGTATCCCGAAGTCTTAGAGATATTGCCTATAAAGCCATGCAAGCAAAGCAAGAACTTTTAAAATCTAGTGCAACCGACCCTACCATAGACGACATTGCTAGGGCTTTGGAAATCCCTGTAAAAGATGTTGCATGCGCACTAGATGCAATAAGCGAGCCTATTAGTTTGTACGACACAGTTTACACGGGCGAAGGCGATAATATGCTTGTTATGGACCAAATAAAGGATATCGAAACCGAAAATAATCTAATAGAGCAAACGGTATTGCGTGATGCTCTGTCTAACTTAGGAGATCGCGAAAAACAAATACTATTTTTGCGTTATTACGACGGCAAAACTCAAACAGAAATATCCGAGGAAATAGGAATAAGTCAAGCACAAGTATCACGGCTCGAAAAAAACGCAATAGCCTACATAAAAAATATAGTTTAACTATCGCATATTTGCAAAAAATCCACCAAGTAAGGTGGATTTTTTATAATATTTTTTAGTTGTAAGACTAATTATATTTACAAAAATTACTATCAATTGTTTTTTAAATTTTATAATTTTTTAATATATATTGTATCTTTATACTGCTCTCCCGTCATCCTAAGCGGAACAATACTTATGCCAATAGCATAGTTTACAGAGCCATGCAAAATAAAGTATAAATTGTATGTAGAGAGGAGAAGTCTTACACAAGAAAAGGCAATTTTATTAATAAAAATCCATAATCCTGTGCAAAAATACTATCGAGTCGAACCGACCTGTTATTTTTTTAATTACCTCGCTACCCTATAATTACGCTAATTTTACTATCTCTTTTTTTAGCCTAGAAAGTATCTTTTTTTCTATTCGGCTAATGTAGCTTTGCGAAATATTAAGTTTGTCTGCAACTTCTTTTTGAGTCATCTCTTTGCCGCTAGTAAAGCCATACCGCATATCTACAATTTCGCGTTCGCGTTTAGGCAACTCTTCTAATACTTCGCGAACTACCGCATTTTCGTCCTCTTGCTCTACCGCCATTGCAACAAAATTTTCGTCAGTCCCAAGAACATCAGCTATGCTTAGTTCGTTACCTTCGCTGTCTGTGTTAAGCGGCTCGTCTATGCTTACTTCCCGCTTTACTTTAGTCATTTTACGTAAATGCATAAGAATTTCGTTTTCTATACATCTAGAAGCATATGTTGCCATCTTTATATTTTTATCACCTTTAAAACTGCCTACCGCTTTAATAAGACCAATTGTGCCGACACTAATTAAATCTTCTAAACTAACACCTGTGTTCTCAAACTTTTGAGCAGTATAAACAACAAGTCTTAAATTACGCTCTATAAGTTCGTCCTTGGCATTGTTATTTCCTGCAGTAAGCAGTTCTATAAGTTCCTTTTCCTCTTCGCTTGTTGGTTTTTCTGGTAGCATACCGCTTGCTGGAACTATATAATTTACATTTTCTTCCTTTATTTTTTTAAAAAATTTTTTTAAAAGTTCAAACATAATCTTCTCCTATATTAATTTTTTGCTTTAGCAATTTTAGTAAGGTTTTATTTATAAGCATGATTAAAATATTATTTATGTGACACGCATTATTAGTGTTGTAAAAAATTGCCAAACATTGCAGCTAAAACTTTTTAGTTATACATTACAAACATGCAACATTTAAAAGTGCTCCACAACCAATTTCGTTAGCAGAAACTCCAATATAACATTCTATCTGCTTATTTTCTGCCGTAAAATAATTAGGTTTAAAAACTGTTATAAAATTCGTACCGCTAATTGTTGAATATTTAATTTTGTGTATACTATCAAAATGTCCACTAGCGTTTGTCGCAAACAAAATATCTGCATACATTTGAGTAGTTAAATATTTTTTTATAAGCGATATGCTAACAATAACAACAGACTTACCACTAACTGGGTCTTTTAAACTATTACCAGTATCCACAAAGCCGCTAAATTGCACTCTGCGTCCACCAATTTTTAAAGTACATAACTTTGTTAGCTTTATATTGTTTTTAAGCTTGCTGTACTCTAAAAACACCTCAATTAAACTATATACAATCAAACTTATGCCACAAACTAAAACCAAGTATAAATTGCTGATGTAATATATATCGTAGCCGGCAATCAATGATAATCCTGCATTAATACCAAGCAAACAAATGTAAAATATTGCAAATATAGTATTACCAATTATTAATCCCGATACATGCGAAAACTTGTTTAGTCCTAAGTTTGCTGTTAAGCAATAAAAAAATACAACAAATATCTGTGCAACAAGTACTGTACTAAAATAATCCATTAAAAATTTTATAATGCTAAATACTAGTGCACAAACTAATATAGCCCAAGTTTTTGCGGGCGTTTTTAAAATTGCTTTTACACTTTTTGCCATTAAAAAAAATAGTAAAGCATACGATAGTATATACAGTTCTATAACGGTTGGCATAAAATAATTA
>CAMRVD010000034.1 GCA_947054085.1 uncultured Clostridia bacterium
CGTCAATAGCAATTGTACCTTCGGCTATAATAAGTTGTCCGTTTAGGTAATACCCAGCAGGGGTAACTCCATTTGGGAAAGATTCTTTTGCGTAGGTTTCTTTAACAGCAACATAGTTACCAAGGGCAGGGTAAAAGTAATCGTTATAGTACGCGTTATTTTTATCACCTGCATGAACATCACTAGCAATAACATTAAAATTGCCATTGATGTCTTTAGTTACTTGTTTCCAAATTATGCTAGTGCCGCCAAGTTCATGGTCGTTTGCTTGGCTTAAAAGTGTACTTAAACTGCTAAAGTTAAATGCTGTTAAGTACCTTGCCTGAATTTCGTATTCTTTGCCATATTGTAACAAATTGCCATTTATAATACTAGTTAGGGTATCGCCATAATTATAGCTACTGCCATCATCGTTATAATTTAAAAATTGTAGTTTTTTCCATTGTGAGTTATCTAAGGACAGATCTCGATAGTAAAAACCTACAAATTGATACCCTACAAAAGTAGAGGCAATCATTGCTAAATTATTGCCAGCAAGATAATTAAATTGATCTCCGTTAGTAACTGTAACTGCTTGAAGTGCTGTATTATAAGCATTTTCTTGTTTAGTTATTTTGTTGCCATAAAGTCTAAATCCATTTAGGTGCGATACATTAGCTTGGTTAGAATAATCGTTAGATATATCTTTATCATCCAAAGTAATGGAAGTATTAATTATCGATGTAGTGTACCATAATGCCACAATAGTTAAATCGGTATCGTTTGTATAATAAGTATCAGAGGTTGGTTCTTTTTCGCCAGGTAAAATATTTAAAGTATAGTGATAATTTTGATTATCTGTAATATAGTTAGAAATTATTGCAACGCCATTTACATAAAATCCACCAAATACATATTTACTGTCCATACCTGCTGTAACTTTTATGTTGTAATGGTTAGAAAGGTTATTTACAGTCAGTCTTGTGCTTGTATTACTTATAAAATTTGTGTTCGCATTGTTGTAAGTAAACGATAAACTGACGTTATGATTGCGAGGCAGAGTGCTTTCTTGGTTATTTACTTGACGAACTATCGTTACACTACGATTAGCATAAAATTGTAAATTAAATGTTTCATTTTTAGTAACTTTAGATACTTGTAAGCTTTCATTATAAATTTTGCCATCGTATTCGATTTTACTAGCATATCTAGATTCTAAAGCCTTAGAAACAATTGGCTTAACAGTTAGCGAAGTGCCAGCTTTAACAAAAATATTGTGTAATTCTTTTTGCGAACCTAGCATAAGTTCTTGAATATTGCCGTTAATGTCGGTATATGTAATAAGAACATCTAGTAGCGACCAAAAATCTGGTGTAGCATCAAACGATGTTTCGCCATCTAATAATGTGCCAGTAGTTTTATCTATGTTGGTAATATAAGCTTTGTCTTGTTGATTGTAAGATTGTAAAAATTTATTTACATTAATTTTTACTGCACTAGAGTAGTTGCTTACAAGAGTTATGTAATAGCTGTCGTTGGCATCGTAAATACCACTATTAAACACAATTTCTTCCTTGTAGGAAGGGGTAGTGCTAACACCAATATTTTCTATGTAATAACCAGTTTGAGCTTCTTGACTATAAGTAGCTAAACTATCCCACTGTAAGAACGCAAAACCTGTGTTTCCACTTGATTTTACAGTAGAATTTACATTAACGATTGTACCGCTTAAAACTTTTACGCTGTCTGATTTATTAACAAAAGTGTGGGTTATAAGAGTATTTGTGTAATAGTCGGTATAATTTATTGTATTGGTAATGTTATTAGTATTATGTTGGTTGCCGTTAACCAAAATATTGCTATTAACAAGTACATATCTTGTTATACGTACTTCGATAGTTTGAGAGCCAGATAAGGTATATTCTAGTGTATGCAATTTGGTTTGTGTGTTGAAATTAGATTCTAATTTTTGACCATCTACATAAAAACCAATTAATCCATACAAGTTATCAAAATATGTAATTTGTACTTTAGAACCTGTTAAATAAGCAAATTGACTGTAATATGCACTGCCACTTGTTACAAGTGCACTTACACCATCAACTTTTGCGGTTGCGTTGTTGCCTAAATAAAGTTGTGGAGTATTGGTAGAAGCAACACTATCGTAATAATATACTGCTACCTTTAAATAACTTGCTTCGCTTATTTGGGCATAAATACTGCAATCGTCTTTGCTAATATTATTGATATTTGCAGATGCTTGTTGTTTGCCAATGTTGGTTTTTTGTACTTGTTCGTCAGAACTTTTAGCAGAGTATACTATATCTTTTACTAAGTAGCCATTGTCTGCACTTACATTTACAGTTACAGAACTACCTACAACAACATAGTTTATGTTATTTATGTTATAGAATACATCGATTAAAGTATCCACTTTTGTAGTTTGAATATTTTCGCCAACAGCAGAAGTAATCATAGTTAATTTATAATTACTTACTATATCTATTTTTGCATGGCTATTTATATCAGTATTGTCGTTTTCTAAAATAGAGTAAACATCGATAACTTTTGCAGATTTTGCAAATAAAGCCACAAAATGACCAATTGCTAGACCATCCCATGTATTAGAATTGGATACAAGTTGTAATTTGCCACCACTTAAAGTAAACCAACCAATAAATTTATACATAGCAGAGCTTTCGGTATACTCTAAGCTATTGCTTAATTTAATTTTAGTGTTACTGGTAAACGCATAATTATTAAAACCGTCAGTAAAATCTTCTGTACCATTTGCCGAGTATGTATTGTCATTATTTATCTTTTTACCAGTCCATGTAATTGTACCATTTTTATCTCTGTTTATCTTGTTTTCATCGTTAATTACAAATTGGTTAGAGTTAACATCATTGATGTTATCTACCTTTATATAATCTACAAAAACTTGGCTTTTTGCTTCGATTGTTGCACGTAAAACATAAGTAAAGTTATCTTCGCTTAGATTAAATTTGTTATTGTAGCTTGAAATATCAGAATTAGTAACAGTTATATTTTCTTTAGTAGCTTTATCTTGCAAATATAAGTTAGTGTTATTGTTATCTAAATAATACCAATAAGCTAGATTAAAGCCCACATCTTTGTCTTCTACAATTATGTATGGGTCTAAGGTATCACGACTATCTTGGAAGTACTCATTGATGTACCACGCTTTTAGTTGGGTAGACTCATCCGAATTTACTTCCTTAATATATAATTTGCTATTATAAGTTTTATCAAAGTATCCATATATTTTAAGCGAACCGTTTTGAACTTCTAAAATAATGTCACGTTGAGCACTGTCTTTTATTTTATTATTAGCAATATTTTTTACAATGTTGCCTTCAAAACTTGTTGTTACAATTGGATGGGTTTTCCAGTTGTCTTTGCCGTTGTCTAAATATAAATTAAATTCGACACCAGAAGAGGTTATTGCTCCATTATCATCAAGTTTGGTATAACCATCAATTTGAATATATGTAAGCATTACTTCTGCCATGTTAAAACTAATACTTACTTTGTTAGTAGTTTTATCTATTTTGCCAGTAGTGGAAGTACTAAGTTTGTCTACTAGTTTGCCAAAGTGACAAGACAAAGTTATGGTTTTTACAAGGTTTAAATTAGCAAAATCTTGATTAACATCGCTTCCTTGTAGTATAGAAATACCATAGTCCGCATTTTTAGTTGTTCCACCTAAAGCAATGTTTCCTGTAGAGGAGTTGCCTAAACCTGTATAAGTATTATAATCTAGAGTGTTTGTAAACCTGTATCCACCACTAGGAGTTACATCGATATTAAGTAGGCTAGACACTGTAAATACACCACTAATAATTGTGTTTCGGTATAGCAAGTTGATGCCATCTAAAACATCTTTATACGAGATATTAATGTTTTGGTTTAGGTCATCTTTAAGCGAGTTAAAGTTTATGGTTAGTGCATTTTCTGGAGCAACAAACTCTAGTTCTACAGCACGTTCGAATAAAGCTATTATGTTAGTATCTGCATAAGCAACGCTTTCGAAAGGCGTAGTAGGGTTACTGCTTACAAGTTGCATGTCGCCCCAAACTTTAATGGTTTTGCCGTCTACCTCTTTTGTAACTGCTTTTTGCTCGTACCAACCGGTAAAAATATATTTAACGCCGTCTTTTAAGTAATAATAAATGCCAGTAGAGTTGCCGTCTACTTCATGTTTAATAATTGTACTCTCATCTAATCCTTGTAATACCATAATGGTATCTTTAGCTAAGGCGTAATCGTTAGCAAATAAATCAACAACTTCGTTTTCGGTAGTATAGCCTTCGTAGTATTTAGAATAATTAACATTATATCCATTAACATTTAAAGTTGTGTTTATAGAACTTTCGTTACCTAGTCCTATGTAAGTGTATCCCATATACCCACCGCGAGTATATAGTTTTTGGGCAAGTTGTAGATCATCAAAGTCTTTATTATCGGCAAAAGTAGTTAAGCCGTTACTTGTAGAATCTACAATTTTAATATTAGTTGTATAGGTATAAACTGGTATGCTCGATAAGTTTATAAAGTTAGTAGAACCCGATTTTAATGGAGCAACTTTTCTTTCAAATCCACCTTGGGTAGTTTTGTTTGTAAACTTGTAATCGATAACAGATAATATGTCTTTTAGGCCTGTTAGAATTGTGCCGGCTTTTATATCTATTGCAGCATCTTTAACCGCATAATTATTTATAATATTTTTAATAGATAAAATATATTGATATTTTTGCTTTAATGCGTCAAAAAGCTCTGCTAAATTAGTGTAACTACTTGTAAGTATACTAGCAGATTCGTTGTTTAAAACTGGAACTTTATTATTGTAAATAATGTTACCGTTATTATCTTTCTTATATATATCCAAGCCAAGATTATGTAGTCTTGCAGATAATATGTTTACATAAGTATCTGATAACATAAACTTATTTGGGTCCACAGCATTTTTAAATGTAATTGTTTCTCCAGTTTGGTCTACAAAACTAAATAGTTGTCTATAAAATTTAGTGTAGTTACCAGCAAAAATATCTGCAACTAAAGCTTTGCCACGATTAGTATGGACTAAATACTCAGGGTTATAATTGCTACCTGTAATAGTAGAGCTAATATTATTTGTATTTTTTATTGTTTGAACATTACTATAAAAACTTAAGTCGCGGTCGAAGGTTACTTTAAATACATAAAAGTAATAGTCGTCACGAGCTGATGCAGACATATTTTTTGCAATATACTCATCAGTAGGGTAAACAACAGGAGTTAGTGTGTAACTTGTGTTCATGCCTAACGAATGAATGTTTAATGTTTTGTCGTAATAAACTTTTACAACTATAAATACGCTAGAATGAACGTCAAAGTTCATATTAACAAGATTTAAATCGGTTTTTTCGCCATTTTCGGCTAGCACTTTTTTGTTTACAATTTTAGAGTTTTCGTCTATTAATGTTCCATAGGCAGAAGTCCCCACGTATTTGGTAGGATCTATAAGGGCAGGAACGCTACTACCATTTAAATAAAAGTCCGATTTATTGATGCAATTTACTTTGCTATTAGCGTGATTATCTAGTTGGTTTCCATGGTCGTCCGACCTTATGCCAGAATAGTAAACTGAAACAATATCTATATTATCTTCGCTACTATCTTCGGCAAAAATGTAAGACTGATAAACCTCTACAAACGTAGCAATAACTCTTATATCGCTGTGCAAGTTATTGATATAGATTTTATTATCACTAAAGGTCATATTGGCGGTTTCTAGCGTGCGATAATATTGATTATCTTTGCTATTTAAATAAACCATTGTATTGCCAATATAATAAGTGGTTTCGCCAGAAGTGGTAATAGAGTATATGGCATCTCTATGAGATTTTAAGCTTATTTTACTTGTACTGCCTGTATACGCTTGTGTAAAATTTTGGTCTAAGTACCAATCGCTAGACATATAATCTCTGCGATACACAGGAATATATTTAACGCCGCTATTACTTGATACTTCTGCATAATAGCCACATACACTAGATATCATATCGCTATTTACAACGCTAGGGTTAGAGTATGTGTTATCTGCATTTTTAGTGTAGTAATATACTTTTTGACCGTCGATTTCTGTAAAGTAATCGGTTACATAATACCATGTGTCTTGTTTAACGTTGTAGTATACATCTCTGATTATATCTTTATAGCTAGCATTAACCGATTCGCTTAAAGGTGTATCGTCTATAATCCACGAGTTTGTTTGGCTGTTATATTTTGCTAAGTACCAATTTTTAAGTCTATAGCCAAGGTCAGCATTAGCGGAAATAATAAGTTTTGTATCACGTTCGAAGTAACTTGTTTTAAACTGTTGTGAAGTATAAACTTGTTCTGTTCCGTTAGCATCTATGTACGAATATAATTCGCCCGAAGCAAGGTATGCTAAGCTTGAAAAATACATGTTATCTGTAGTAACACTATCGCCACTTGCTGATTCTATAGAATTAAACTTTTTGTTTTTAGCTACGGCAAATTTTGTACCATTTTCAATTACAAACTCTAGTACACTTTTTATAGAACTTGCATTATTATATAATTGTTTGTTATCTATAGCATAAAAACTATTGTCTAAATTGTTATAAATTACAAATTTGCTAGAAGTTGCTTGTGTGTCGTTGTTAGTTGTAACGCTATCTAAGTAGTAGTCGACATTGTATGTGTAGCTAAGCAATTTACCAATTTGATTATCTTGCCCCGGGATTGTATCACTAAACAAGAATGATTTTAGGGATTGATTAGTGTTATTAGCTCCATACACAAATGTATATCTGCCATTGTTAGCATTAACAGCAATTATTCCTGCACCGCTTATATAATTATTAATCACAGGAATGTTTACAAGTTCGCCATCTTGTATAGAAAAATATAGGGTATAGGTAATATCGTTTTTGGTGTATTTATACGTAAATATATCTGTTCGTTGTTTAAAAATAGGATAACCATTACTATAAAAATCACCAGTAAAGTACAATAGCGGAGTGATTTGTAAATTGTTATAATAATATGCTGATTTATCACCTTGTGTAGTTTTTAAATATTCGATAAACGAAATATCTAAGGCATTTTCGCCATAGTTAGAGTTTGGCATATTTACAGATGTGCCATCGTATTCTACCGAAACACTTCCGCCAAGGTTAAGTCCGCCGCCAAGAGTTTTATCGGACTCTTCTATTGAAGTACCGATGTTTAAAGTATATACTCTTTCGTAAATTGGCATAAATACAAAGTAACCGGCTAGTGCAGAAGTAAACCTCATTACTGCATTGTTAATGTCTGGGTGCGACAAAGATAATTCGCTGTTATAATAAAGAGTTTCGCTATTGTATCTGCTGTAAATTGCCCAGCGTTTAAAGCGATATATAACATTTTCTTGACCCAAATTAACCACAGGATTTGCAACAAGAACTACGCCTTCTTTTCCTGTTAAAAAGTATGGATCAGTAGAGTTATAGCTGTTTGCAATATTAATAGCAGACTCCCACCAGTAAGATTGCAAGTCGCGGTTAGAAATATCTTCTATATCTTTTGCGTTTACGCGATAAGCCGAAGTTGTACCGGCTATTAGTACTTCGTCGTAGTCGTAGACGCTTGATGTAGAACCAGTTCCGCTTATAAATAAGTTTTCTAGTTTTTCACAAATTTGGTTAGCGTCGCCACTAGAAGATAGAACAATCATACCATTATCTGTAACGTAGTAAGAATGTAAATCAAAAGATGGCAAGTTTTCGATAGATTCTGCCGAACTAGACCAAATTATCAGTTTTGAATGTTCTAAAAGTGAATATCCTCCGTTATTGGTTTTATAGTATAGTGGGGTGAGGTATATGCCATTTTCGTTTACTAAATTAGAAGCATACACATATGGATCATTGTTGTTTATCCCAATATTTTGAATGGTTAAAGGAGTGCCGCCTAGGTAAGGGGCAAAAGAGCCGTCAGAATTTTTTGTATACGCGGTAATGGTATTTTGAGTAATGCCATCTACTACATAATACATTCGATTAATATAGTCGTTAGAATTAAGGTTTGCTATAGTATCTTTAAAGCTTACAGTAGAAAAGTCGTAAATAACGTTTTTGCTAGTAGATGTAATTGCGTTGGTAATAACTTCTACATAGTAACTATTTACTATTTCTAAGCCAAGATCTATAACTGCTAGTTGGTTTGCTTTATGACGAACACTAAAATAAAATACTGGGTTTGTATAAGGTGCTCCAGAAAGTATAGTTACGCCTGGGAAAGCACTTATAACATTGTCTTTTGTGGTATAATCTATAGTGTAATACTTAAGCTCACCGTTATTTACACTAAGTATCGATTGATCATTATTTTTTAAATTAAAATTATACGAAGGGTAAACAACGTAATTTCCGCCAGCAAGTAATTCTACTTTGCCAACCAAATGTACATCGGTGTTTATATTGCTGCTAAGTACTGCTTTACGTATAACTACGCTGTCGTTGTTCGGTTTAACAACTGTCGTTATTTCGGCTTTTAGTTTTATTTCTGTATTGTTATCGTCTTTACCATAAAATTGGTAATCTATGTTTACAATTCCAGCCTTGCTATTGGTTAATATATAGAGTGGGGTAAAGGTAGCAGTGCCATTGGTTGCATCTGTAGAATTTGTTGTACCTACACCTATATTCCACTCGTAACCAAGTTTTACTTGTAAATTTTCATTTTTTTGGTTACCATCAGTATTTGTAAGTTCTTCGTAAAATTTACGTACTACAATGTTATTATAGGTTATTGTTTTGCCATTTAAATTTGCTGTAAACTGATTAACAATCTTATATTTGCTAGATTCTGAAGTAGGAAGAGTTTGTTGCATAAACTCTATATAAGAGTTTTCTGACTGATAGTAAATTTTACCATCGGCATTTTTTTGTAACTTTAAAATTACCGGATAAGCCATGGATGTATTAGTTTCCGAATCTGTAAGGTTAATATATTGATCGGTTGCTAAAAAGAAGTTTTTTCCGTCAAATAAAATATTTGATTCTATTAGTTTATCGCTATTGTCACTATATGTATAAAATTTATAAACAGTAGTAAAACTCTTTGTAGAATCTTGATTGCCATCAACTGAAGAAAATTGTAAAAATTTTCTGCGGGCAATAACATATATTTCTTCGCCATTATTAGTTACACTTGCACTATCTATATTTGGTACTAGTGTATTATCTTGCTCTTGATTTATAAAGTCTTTTTGGTCTTGAGATAATTCCCCAATGCCGTTTTTTAACGCAAAAGCAGAGTACTTATTATCCTCGAACTTATATAGCTTATAATCGTTGGCATCGTTAGTAAGCGAGCTTTGGTAAGGTGTTTTATTGTCACCAATTGTATAGTAAAGTTTGCCGGATTTGTCCCAAGTATAGTTTACATAATCGGATTTAAAAGACCCTGTATTATCGTTGCTTGGATTAACAAATAAGCCTGTTATTGCAAATGATACTTTGTTTATGCGTTTGTATACTACATCGGTATACAATATTTTGTTACCATTTTTGTCTAAAACGTAAGAATTGTCATCATTTAAAATATAGTAAACATACTCTTGAGATTCTATCTCTTTAGCGTCGGTGCTAATATACTGAGATAATAATAACTCTGTGCTTTCACCAAGAGGCTTTACATAGTAGTAGTTATTTGCAATTATATTTTTACCGCCGTCTGTAGCATTTAAAAAGTTAGTATTGCCTTTGCCGCTTAAAATGTCTGCTCCAAGCATTACATGATTTTTTTCTATTAGTTGAGATATATTAGAGTGATTTAATTCTTGATGATACCAAACAATCGATGTTTCAAATGTACCATAAGTATTGTTATTTTCGAAGATGCTTGTTTGTTTGCCAAGTGGAGCAGTGTAAAAGTTTTCTGTTTTATTTTCTGCACCTGCTTTAAAAGTGTAGTTTGTAATATTGTAGTATACATACATAGATTGATTGTGTAAGTATACAGGGTTATTATTTTCGTCTAAAATTGGCTTACCATTTTCGTCGGTTTTTGGTATTTGATAATAAAGGTCGGTTAAATAAGCTGTAGCCGAAACTGCCACATCGCTAGAAGTGGTATTTTTAGTAGAAAAATCGTATTCTACATTGTTATATTTTATAACTGCAGAAATTTTAATTTTTCCGTTTTCGGTTTCTTCGGTAGGCTGTATTGTTATATCTTTTTGATCTATTGGAGTATAAGTGTAATGAGTATATGTTGTAATGTTATTTAGTTCGGAACGTTTAATAACATATTTGTTTTCAAGTTTGCCATCCACAACCTTGTCGTAAGCATAGTAATAGTTGTAAACATTGGTTCCGTCCTGTATGCTTACATCCTTATGCGTATACTGATAAAATTGACCATCGTATCTTAGAGCATTTAATAATGTTCCGCTAGTTACATCGGAAATATTATCCTGTTTTGTTACATGGTAATATGTGTTTGTTGTAACTCGGTTTTTTTGGTCGTAGCCTATATCTAGAAAAATGTAATCGGATGCATCAGCTTTGTTTAGATACAAAGCAGAACCGATGCTATTTATCGATTCGAGATTATACGATATAAGTGAGGCATTGCTAGGTAAAAGTATCGAAATTATTACCGATGAGGTTACATATCCAAACGCATCGGTAGAAGTAGTTGTGGTGCTGATTACTTGATAAGCTATGCCATTTCCAGAAATTTTAGTTTCGCCAATAGGTGTTAATGTTCCTTGAGTATCTGCAACATATAAGTTTACTTGAACTTTGCTGCTAGCGTCAAACTTTGTACCTATTATGGCATTACCGGCACGATCAGAATAAAGATCGGTTTGTTTTAAAGGGTCTAAAATGTAAGTATCGCCTTTTTGCCGCATCGATACAGAGTAGAAGGTATACATATTTTGTGTATTACTGTTATCCGAAGTATCTTTTTCTACTTTATTAAAGGTTATATAGCAATTGTATGCAAGGCCACCTATAACAAACTGACCATTAGTATAACTGCAACTATTTTCTAGGTTTGTATTTAAGTCTAAGCAATAATTATTATAAGCAGTAGCATTAATATTACTATCAAATTTTATCTGTCCATTACCTGCAGCATACTTGCAAAGTGGAGCGTCGTCACCCTCACGCCATATGTAAATTTCTACATCGTCTAACCTTGCAGAGCTACCTGATGTAAAAAAGTTATCACCATCAAAAATTGTACCGCTTAAAGTATAATTTTTTACCTTTGTGGCATTAGCATAAAAGTTATTAGATGCAGTATTTACGCATGATACAACGCTAAGTGTACCTTTTTTACCACCATTAACATTAGAAAATTGTTCGTTAAAGTTTTTAGAAGAATCATTAATGTTTAAATTAGAGGCTTCATTTATGCTTACTAATTTTACTCCAGCAATTTTTAGCGAATAATCTGACAAGCAAGGATTGTTTTCAGATATAAACAGGTGATATCCACCATTGTTGTCGGGTAAAGTAGATTCTATGACTCTAGAGTTATCTGCCTTGCCATTAACTGTCCAGTTAGCAAGTGCGTAATCGCCATTAGAAGCTACATATCTATTTACATTAACTATTTTACCTTCTACAAAATAACCAGTTAGCGAGGAATAATATTTATAACCATTTTTTCCTTCGCCAGTACCACCAAGTAGTCCATCATTTAAAGATTCGATACTTTCGGCAAAATAATATTTAGAATCGTCATAAGATAAAGACTCGTAAGTAGAGTATGTAGAGTTATTGGCAGCTACCGAAAATGTTAGTTTGTAAACATTAAAGTTTAGAGGTGATGTCATGACAGATTCGCCTCTGGTTTGAGTTTGCCCGTTAATATATTCGTTAGTTACAGACTGAACTCTTATATATCTAGAAGTTGATCCTTTAGCAAGAGCTGGGTTAAACTGAGCATAAAATTTGCCATTTTTTTGATAGGCTTTTATTATTGCAGAATTTTCTATCCAGTTGCCGCTTGTGCCAACTCTATAACTAAGTTTAAAAATATCGTTTATTTTTGTATTTGCAATGGCATCTTCTTCTTGTTGAGTATTAGCATCTGTGTTGGATATTTTAAAAAGTTGATTATCGTTAAAATCTACAGTTAGTTTACTTATATCGGCTTCTACTTTAACTTGATACATTATTCCGCTTACAGAGATATTAAAACTAGGATACTTTATACTTCCTATGCCATTAAAGATTCCGTCAAATGTTGAACCGTAAGAGTTAGTAAGGTTTAATGCACCTGTAGTGTAAGCATTGTAAACTTGCGATGCGTAAACTTTTCCGCTGATAGTTTCTACAAGATAAAAACCTGTGGAATTTACATTATAACTGATGTTATCGTTGTAATAAGTATTGCCGGCTTGCAAAAATTTGACTTTTTTTGCGTCGTCTAAAGTTATAGTACCGGGTGTTTTTGTTAATACAACATTAGAATTTTCGCCCAAAGTAACAGTATAGTAACCGCTGTTACTTACACTATAAGGAAGGTCCTGGTTGTTATTATAAAAATACTGAGCGTCTTTATGTAGGTAAACGCTGCCATTTACTAAGTTTGAATTAAATTCTGCAGTGTCGTAGTAAGAAGAGTAGTTAGACTGATCGGACAAAGTATTGGCAAGTTGTTTATCAGCAAAACTAAAATAATAGTTAAGTTGCCAATAAAAAGAGCCAGTGATATCGCTAACACTGCCATCGTCATTAGGTCTGTTTAAATGCAAGTTGACCGATTGTATTCTAAGGTTGCCATTTGCATCGTAGTTAGAGCTGCCTGTGTTTACTGGGTCTTTTTTAAACCAAGTACAAGCACTAAAAGTTAGCATACAAATAACAAGTGATAAACTTGCTAAAAGTAACTTTAAAATTGACGATTTTTGTTTGCCATTTTTGTTAGCCATATTATACCTTCTTTTACTCTTAAATTTAGTTTGAAACTTAAGATAAATAATAATACTTAATAATATATAAATAGTTTATCATATATTGTCGAA
>CAMRVD010000035.1 GCA_947054085.1 uncultured Clostridia bacterium
TTATTGCCAGTTCGTGGTAGTGAGCATATGCGAGCGATACGCAGTGCTAATGTAATTTTGCTAATTTGCGGTAAAACTGATGCACAAGTTATCATCTCAGGCGCACCAATAAAAAGGGTTGAAGGGGTTACACTTCTACCCTTTTTGTTTGTCTCTCGATAAATGGTTTGAACGGCAAGTTATTGCCAGTTCGTGGTAGTGAGCATATGCGAGCGATACGCAGTGCTAATGTAAATTTGCTTTTTGAAATAAAACTGATGCACAAGTTATCATCTCGGGCGCACCAAGTAAAACACACCCATAGCGGTGTGTTTTTTTTGGTTGCTTGTTAGATATCTAAGTGGCAGACCTATAATTTTAGAGTACTCTGTAATTTATTAATAATAAATTCTTTTAAAATTGCACGTATATTAT
The DNA here is from genome assembly GCA_947054085.1 of uncultured Clostridia bacterium. Lineage (GTDB taxonomy): Bacteria > Bacillota > Clostridia > Christensenellales > UBA1242 > RGIG4790. The sequence goes on from CAMRVD010000035.1 coordinate 415, forward strand.
AAAATATTAATAATGTATAATGGCATTGATTATTTTTATTATCCAAAATGGATTTGTTGACTACAAAATTAATAATATGTTATTATTAGATAGAGGTAATTTATGAAAAACAACAACCTTGGACTGATTGTTTTAAAAAGTTTTAAAGAACGTGGACAAGAAGTTAATAATTACATAGCAGACTTTTTTGAAGAAAAAGATGCAAACTACATTATAGATTTAGATAATCCTAGATTTTCTAATGGCGAAGCCAAAGTAAAACTAAACCAGTCTGTACGAAACAAAGATGTTTACATTTTGGCAGATATTGGCAATTACGGCTGCACTTACAACCTTTATGGCAACAGAAATTGTATGTCTCCAGACGAGCATTTTATGGATATTATTCGCACCATTTCTGCAATTAGCGGAAAAGCCAATAGCATAACCGTATTTATGCCGCTTATGTATGCATCGCGTCAACACCGCCGAAAGGCACGTGAATCTCTAGATTGTGCGTTAGCACTTCAATATTTAGAACGCCTTGGAGTTCATAATATACTTACCTTTGATGTGCATGACCCTAATATTCAAAATGTTATGCCGACAAAAAGTTTTGACACAATCCCCTCTGCATACCAAATTTTAAAAGAATTTACCAAAAACGAAGCCGAGCACATAGGCAAAGATAAAATGATAGTTGTTTGTCCCGACACCGGTGCAATAGAACGTGCAACCATGTATGCAAGCGTTTTGGGGCTAGAACTTGGCTTATTTTACAAACGCCGCGACTATTCTAAAATAGAAAACGGCAAAAACCCGATTTTAGAGCACACTTATATAGGTAGCGATGTTAAAGGCAAAAACATTCTTATAGTAGACGATATGTTATCTTCTGGCGATAGCATTATAGACATAATAACGCAATTAAAAAAACGCGGTTGCAATAACGTTTTTGTAATAACAACTTTTGCATTTTTTACCGAAGGCACAGATAGATTTGAAAATCTTTATAACACCGGCATGCTTAACAAAATTTATAGCACCAATGCGTCTTACTTAAACCCTAAACTAAAGGATGCAAAGTGGTTTTACGAAGTTTCGGTTACTAAATTTATGGCAAAAATTATAGCAACATTAAACAACGGAAAAAGTATAAGTGACTTTATTGCCCCTACCCAAAAATTTAAAGAAATTATTGATAAAATGTAAAATACTACCAAATTTAAAGCAAAATTTACATTTAACAAATTTAAAAGCGAGGAATTATGACAACAGTATTTGACGATATATTACAATCGGACGAACAAATAATTAAAATTTACAAACCAAATAAAAAGGCATATTACAGAAACGCGTATTTACCTTTTATAATATTTCCAGTAATAATATTTTCGATTATTTTGTTAGCACTTATCTTGCCCGCTGTAATTATTTACTTTTGCTACAAAAAAAATTACGATACAAGCTATTATTGTTATACAAATAAACGCCTAATAATCCGCCATGGTGTATTTGGTGCTAATTACGAAAGTTTATGGTACAAAGATGTCACTTCTACCAGTGTAAACGTTAGCCTTATCGATAAAGGCTTAAATACTGGTAACTTAACATTTAAAAGCCCAAGCATACACTCGACACATAACAATATGCCAAGGTATTTTACATTTTATCATATAGAAAACCCTTATAAAGTTATAAAGGAAATTGGCGAATACATAGATAAAAATAACAAGTAAAATTTAACCACCAAATAAATTGGTGGTTTTTTATTTTAGAATGAAACTATGGCGTTACTATCATACTTTAATATTTATTTAAATATCCATTGTTATAACTTAGTAATTTACTTAGATATTTTATAGTGAGCTACTACCTTTTTATTTTTGCTATCGTAAACTGCAAGGGCAATATTTTTTAGATCTGCTTTGTTTTTTATATTAAGCTGTTTATATAACCATGTTGTATCTTTATTTAGTTCGCTCAGCCCCGAGCCCGATATTTTGCCGTCTATAACTAATTCGTTTGTAAGGCCTGCAGGCTGAATTTTTACGTCTTTTAAGTTACATATAACAGTTGGTGATTGCTCTCCCTTTGGCAATACCGAGATTTTTCCGCTTGGCTCAAAAATTGCATATGCAACATTATTTATGTCAAAAAATCCCTTTTCGCGTAGCATACTAAGTAGGTCGTTTATATCTATATTGCATTTGCAAAGTTGTTTATATTCTATTTTGCCATTGTAAATTAGCGTACTTGGTTTGCCTTTTAATATTTTTTTAAGTAGCGGCCCTTTTCTGCCAAGCTTAGCTACAATATATGCCAAAACAAAAAAGATTGTCATAGCTATTAGATAATGGTAAAAGGGACTATCGGAAGTTGCCATTTCGGCAGCAATCGACCCTAGCGAAATGCCTACAACATAGTCTATAAATTCTAATTGAGCTATTTGCTTTTTGCCTAGTAGTTTGCTTACTATTGCCAAAAATATAAAACTTACTACCGAATTTATTAGTACCCAGTATATTTGATCTAATCCAAACACTACTTCACCTTTTTAACTAATTATTACAAAAAAGATTACTATTTATTCTAAAAATTAGCCATATTTTTAACAAAACCCTCTTGGCAATTATATAATATAGTGTTATACTATATTTAATAATAATTTTGGAGTAAAAAATGATTAAATATATTTCTAAACTATTTGATTACACAGACGAAGAAAAATCTGCAATTAGTAGTGCAATTAACAGACAAAACAAGCAAAATGCAATCAAAAATATAGAATGGATGCAAAATGCTGGATTATCTTTTGGGTTTATTGGTAGAGCTATAAAAGAAGCTCCTACAATTTTAACTTTAGATACAAACCCTAATAACCCTAGTTCGCTAGAATATAAGTCTAAGTTTTATAGCAAATTTAACATAACTAAAACAGGCATGCTGGTTTCGCCTAAACTTTGCACTTACGATATATACGAAGACAGTAATGTTATTAAAGTTTTGCAAAGCCTTTCGTTATATGGTTTTTCTAATAATGAAATAGGAAAAATACTTATAAAATGCCCTAAAATTTTAGAGCTTAATGCAAATGACGATAGTGTAAACGGGCTGAGCAATAGAATAGAGTTTTTTAAAGATATAGCAAATAGTGCCGAAGTAGATTTTAAAAAGCTTATTATGCGTTCCCCTTACCTTTTAAGTTACAGCATAGACCCAAATAAGCCAGACAGCATTTTTACTAAGCTTAACTATTTTAAAGCCCGCTTTAATTTAGATGACAAACAAATTGCCAAACAAATTTATAAATTTCCTAACTTTTTAGGCTTAGATATAGACGAGGCAAACGAGGCAAGTGTGGATGCCAAAGCCAAAAAACTAAACGAACTTGGGCTTGCAGATAACATTATAGGCTTAAATTTAAAAGTTTTGGGCGCACCAATAAACAAAGTAAAACTACGATACATTATTTGCAAAAACTTTGGAATGAGCGATAGTGTGTTTATAAATAACAAGTTTATGATAGCCGAGGCTAAATTATATGCCAGAGCTCAATATTTAACCGAGCACTATTTGTTACCTAAATCGCTTATTTATAGCACAGAATCCGAGTTTTCGGTTAGAACGGGCAAATATATAACAGATATAATTAAGGACTATCCACTAACTATCGAGGCCGCCAAATGGCAGGAACAGGTTTATAATAGCGCACATAATATTAAGTTAACATTATCCTCCGAAGAACTAGATAGCATCAACACTTTAGCGTACGAAGAAAGAGGCAGATAATGGACGAAAATCTAAAATATTATTTTAAAAGCCTAGGCTTTGCAAGCGCTGATATAAACAATCTTATCAAAATAGAGCCCGCCCTAAAAATTATAGATTACTCGCTAGTAAAAAACAATATTGCCCTGCTTTGCACTATGGGCTACCCAGAGGTAGACTTAGATAGCATTATTGCAATAAATCCATCATTTTTGGTTAAGGATTACGATACTTTAAAATCTGAACTGCTTAGCCTTGGTGGTAATATAGAAGAAAAGCTTAAAGACGACCCGTTTTTAATATAATTTAAAATTTATTAATAAAACAAAACCCTCACATAATTGTGAGGGTTTTATTATTTACACTAATATATTTATTTTAGTTTTAGCCCTCAACTGGAGGGTTAACCTCTTCGCCTTTGGTAATACCAAAGATGCTATAAAGTGCATCTATTTTTTCTGTCGAGATACCTTCTATTGTTTCTAGATTTTCTAGCGAAGTTTTAACCATGTCTTTAGCTTCTTGGTTTTCTGCTAGTAAGTCTTGCATAGTTTTACTAATATCGCTTTCTGCTAGTTTTAATGTATCAAATATAACGGTAGACTGTGCAATAGATTGTACAACTTTGTTTGCGTCATCTTGTGTAAGCTTATTTTCTGGGTCATTTTTCATAAGTTTATCAGCAACGCCAAGGGTAGTTGTAATAACATCTATTTCTTTGCTTAAGTCGTTTTGCTCTTGGCTATAGTCTGCACCAAAGATAGTTTCTACTGCTTCTACAACTACTTTTACATACTGATTTTCTTGTCCATCTAGTATTTTATTTGCAATAGTTTCTATATTATTAACAACAATTGTTTTAGCTAAATCCATAACCTCTGGATCGCTAGTTATATCATTAAGTAGTGTACCAATGGTTTCTAGATTAAGCTCGCCGTTTGCATTAGATATACTATCTGCTGCTTTTACTAAAGACCTTGCCATTTTGGTAGTACTTAGTAGCAGTTGCTTTTTGCTTCCAGGCTCGCCTAGTTTTTTAAATACATCTTCTAAAACGTCTTCGTAGCCCTCTACAGTTGGCTTTTTTATACCCATAAAAGTTTCGCCAGCGTTCCATTTATTAACTGCAGTAGGAACAATTTCGTCTATTAAATTACCAGTAAGTTTGCTATTATATGCGTCGACAATAAGTTTTTCTATTTTTGTAATTGTATTTTCGTCTAATTTAAACTCTTCACCATTTTTTGCCTGTAAATCAGAAAAATCTACAGCAAGGTCGGTTAAACTTAATACCTCATTTTTTAAAACATATTGTTCTTTGTTTACTTTAACAGTTGTAAGTTTATTAAACACATAGTTACAAGCAGAATCCAATTTTACTACATGCAAAGTTTTGTATACCCAATTATCTTTATATGCAGCAACAACATCAGACACTTTGTCTAGTGCAGTATTAATGTTATCTGTAATAGACCCGCCATTGGAGTTATCATAATTTTCTTGATTATTTTGGTCGCCTTGATTACCTTCGCTATTGGCACTTTCGCCATTTTCGATTACTGACGAAGTGGTAGAAACTTGCTCGGTTTTTGGGCTTTCTGGAACTCTAGAATCTACTTCGCTTATAATATTAATTATACCTACACATGGCACTAACAAAACCAAAAAGATTACAAAATTTTGTACAATGCCCACAAAGCTTCCAAGTATTCTGTGTTTGCTTTTACCTTTGGTTTTCTTTTTGCTGAAGCAAATACCTGCGATTATCCAGTAGATAATCATAGATATTAGTCTTAAAACATAAAACATTAAAATAAATAATACAACATTTACTATCATTTGCGGTACAACATTAAGTATAGTAGCAAAAGCTTGTGTTCCTGCAAGATCTGCAATATACGGAACATTCGCTAAGCTTGCAGACAATACTTCGCCCACGTTTGTCATTACTTGACCGTTAATTGTTATATTAAAATTAGAAATATTAACTGTCATTGCAGTTTTGGTTAATGCTGGTACACTAAAAAAAGTAATAACCAAACAAGCAATAACTATTATTGCTCTAACTAGACTTTTGTTAAATCCACGAGCGCGCCCAAACAAAAATCCAAATAATAAAATAACCATAAAAGAAGCAATGATACTAAAAGAAATGGTTTCTGGTGTCATAGTAGACCCCTCCTATATTTTTATACACAACAATTATACATCAAAACTATACAATTAACAATAGATTATGTCAAAAATTATAAAAAATGTTAACTATATATACAATAAATATTACCTAAATTACCTATTGTGTAAAATATTAAATTTGTCATTATTAATTAAAGCATGCAATATACTTTTAGTAAAAGATATGAATTATTTAGGAGTAATTATGCTAATAAGTTTAAAAGAATATAAATTATTAAAATATGGAAAAACCACATTTTACCCCGGTAAATTTAAAATTTTGGTAAATAAACAAAGAGTCGAACAACTAAAAGAGGTTGCAATTTATGACGAAACTAATTATTTTAACAAAAGTTGGCTAGATGTAGAATTAGATTATCAAAAAGAGCCAACTTTAAATATGTCGATAGCAAAATTACAAACTTACAAAAGTTTGTATAGTACTAATCCTTGGAAAGCAAAAGCTCAAATTATTTCGCTTAGTAATGCTTTAAGTGAACTATGTACTGTTATAAGATATGCCGAAGACATTTTAGTTTGTATTTACAAAAGCGAAAATCAACAAAACCTAGAGCATCTACTATGTACACAAAATTATTTAAAATACAAAATGCTAAATAACACTAAAAGAAGCGAAGCCAAAGAAATATTAACAACCGAAGTACCAAAACTAAACGATAATATAATTAAGTGCGAGCCCAAACATAAACATAGAGTTTACTTAGACCCCAAAATTATTAATTATATACCCGAATATCCAAAAATCGAAGAATGGGAAAAAGAATAAACACAAAGTCCACTATCTAATCTAGTGGATTTTAGTTTGGTATAATATCTGTATCATTATAAATATAAAAGCTTAAATATTTTATAAAATACCTTACCATTTGTTTTTATATTAAAAAAGATACAAGCCAAAAATTGTGTACTTGTATCTTTTAACCTATAACAAATAATGTTTTAACGCGTAGCTTGCTACGTTCCATTCTAAAGCCTTGTATAGAGCCGTCGTTGGATATTTTTATTGCCATACCGTAAGTCGATAGCATTTTTGCAGCAGCTAACCTACCGCCGCCTGTGCTTCCGGCTTCTATTTTAATAATTGCACCAACAGCCAAAACTGTTCCGTCGTGGTCTATAATAGTTGCACCATCTATACCCATAAGTTCTGCACGTAACTTTCGGTCTAATTCCTGAAACTTTTTGCCTTTTAATATTTTTACAAGGTTTGCTGTTTTACTGCATTTATCTTGTTTAATATATTCGCTAAACGGCTCAAAGTCTTGTTCGCTTGTAAGCTCGGCAAAAAACGATTTACTTTTGTTTTCTTGTATCATGTAGTTATAGCAATCTTCTTCTAGCACATCGGCAGCATTTATATGCTTTAGTACATTATATCTATCACCATTAGATACATGAACAACACATCCACCGCACCTATTAAAACTAGTATCTAAGGCAGACAAATATATTGCTTTACGTACATCTTCGCTTTCGCCAACGCGGTCTGCAAGTTTGTCTATAATAACCTCGTGTGTAAAACATACCCAGTTTCCGCTACGTTTTGCAAAAATTAAAGATTTATCTTTAAACAGTAATATATCACCTTCTGGTAGTAAACATACTCCTATTTTACCACCTGTGCAAAGGCTAGCCATTTTTAAATAATCGTATGGAACATATAAGTCCTGTTTATTTACCCTAGAAGCATTAGTATAACCTGTAAGATACCCATCTGCCGATATCTCCAAAAATGTATTTGTTCCGTCAGAAAGCAGTGCACTAAAATCTTTTGTTAAAAAATTATTAATATGTAAATTTTGATTTTGTTCTTTACTTTTTTTGTTCGTAAGCAAAAATCCAAAGCTTGTATGGTTACCTTCGTAAGTTCTTAAACTCCAATTGGTAATTAAACTAAGTAAAGCCTGAAGTGTTTGATAATTAGTTGTAATCGATTTACAAATAGCTTTTTCTATTATTATTCGCTCTATTTGCAGTCTATATTCTTGAGCAACTTTGTTAGATAAAATTTTACTCATTTCGTCTATAATAGACCGAATTATGGCAATCTCAAATTTCTTGAATGGCTGTGCTCGTTTTATAACTAGCCTATAGTCGTCACTTTTTTTAAACTTTACCAGCACTGTTCCATTTGCACCTTGTGCAGCACAAGCATCACGAGAGGAGGACTCTTCGGTAGAAACAATTTCTGAACCTGTAAATAAGCTTAATATATTATTTTCTACAAAGCTTAAAAAATTTTGTTTGTTCAATTTATCCTCCTTGCAATAGTTTTTCTAATAAATAATATGTCGAAAATTTGATATTTAAAACATATTTTAGTATATTTTAGCGTTAAATTTTACACCTTTTTAAGCACTTAAAATATAACTTTTTAAATTTTTTTATATTAATACATGTAGTAATTAAAACATTTGGTTTTTCTTTATAATCCACAACTCCAACACCTGTTGAATATTCTTGGTAATAAATAACTTTTAAATGTGCTGGCGTTACTTCAAACATGTTTGGATTAATTGCATAAGCAACTGCACATGGGTCGTGTGTAGCTATACCATTTTTTACATGGTAATCGTTATACGACCTATAAATATTTTCTAGTATCGCACCAAAATTATTTGTATATTTTGTTTTATACACATCTTGCCAAGTAAGGTAGGCAGTATGCCCCATTTCCATACTTATTATAGTCTTTTTTATGCAGCTTGCAAGTACAATTTCCAAAGCTTCTGGGTCTACCGATGCGTTAAACTCTCTGTATGGAAGCTCTCCTGTTGCTGGTTCTACATTACTGCCAACCATAATAATTGCTTCTTTTATTTTTTTTGCGTCTTCTGGATATGTTTGCAGTAAGTTTGCCAAGTTTGATACTGGCGATACACATAAATATGTTATAGGTTCTGCTACAGATTGCAAAAGTTTATGTGTTGCCTCTAACGCGTTATCTTCTATAGGTTTTAACCGATTATTTTTATATTCGTATCCACCAAGACCGTCAACTCCATGAGCAAAAACATGGGAGCGATCTTTAACCAGTGCACCTGCTAATCCTTTTGCAACAGGAATGTCTTCTTTAAGTGTTGCAAGAACATCCAATGTATTGCCTGTTATATTATCTATATCGGTATTACCGTGACAAGTAACAATTAGTTTTACATCTAGTTTTTTGCTTTTTAATGCCATCATTATACTAACAGCATCATCAATTCCTGTATCTACATCTAAAATTATAGGTATTTTTTTATGCATATTACCCCCTAGCATATAAATAATAACATTAATTAGTAGTAAAATGCATCTATTTTTTAATAGATTTTTTATTACTTTTTGGTTTTTTTGCGTTTTTTAATGGCAATAGTCTATTATTTGATTTTTATCTTGTGTAACAATAAATATATTTGATATTATGATAAATTTTTAGTATTATATTTTTATGAGTAAGTTAGATCCTAAAAACTATTGTTTAAGCTGTGAGCATATTTTAAAGGAACAAGGATTCTCTTTTTTACATGATGACATGAGCGTAGGCAGGCCTATAAGTTTGCATGCCAAAAAGTGCAAACGATGCAATCAGCTTATAGACCCCATAGTAGAAGAAATTAAAAATGATTATGCCACCTTTGTAACCAGCTTAAAAAACCCTAAACTAAAGGTGGTTGCATTTATTGCTCCAAGCGTTAGAGCAGGCATTGGTGAATGTTTTAACAAAAAAGGTGACTATCAATTAAAAATTGTAACTGCACTTAAGATGTTAGGAGTGCATGACGTTTTTTCTATGAACTTTGGGGCTGACCTTACAATCATAGAGGAATGTAAGGAGTTTATACAGCGGCTACATAGCGGTAACTTACCGCTTTTTACAAGTTGCTGTCCCGCTTGGGTTAATTATGTGACAAAATTATATCCTGAGCTTTTACCAAAGCTATCTACTTGTAAAAGTCCACAACAAATGATGGGAGCGGTAATAAATAATTACTACTGCTTGCAAAACAATATTAACCCAACAGATATTTTTATAGTTAGTATTGTTCCTTGTCTTGCAAAAAAAGTAGAAAGGCTAACTCCGGGTATTAATTCAGGCGTTGGCTGTGATGTAGACGCCTGCATAACAACCACCGAACTGGCGGAAATAATCAAACAAAACAACATAGATTTTTTAAACCTACCAGACACTCCATTTGATAAAATGTTTAAAGACTATAGTGGCACGGCATCTGCGTTTGGCATTTCGGGCGGCGTTAGCGAATCGGTTGTTTTAAATATAGATAAAACAGCCAAATTTAAAACATTGCAAGTGTCCCCTTTTGTAATTAAACAAACACAAATTAATGGTAAAAAACTGCAAATAGCCCAAGTTACCGGCCTTAATAATGTTAATTTAATTATTGAACAAATTAAAAATGGCACTTGCTCTTATGCCCTTGTGGAGGTTATGGCGTGTAGCGGCGGTTGTATTGGAGGCACTGGGCAACCAAAGGCTGATTTGCCCACACTCAAATCTCGACGAAAGATTTTGGAGGCAAGCAAAAAATCCAGCATTTTAGTGGCTGGGGATAATAATATAGTAAAAAATCTTTATAATAGTTATTTAATTGGCCCAAAAGCTCAACAATTATTACATAAAAAATAAATTTAAATTAAAGATTAAGTTATTTTAACAGTATTCTACCAACTTATCTGGTGAATTTAAGGTACAAAAAAATCTACCATTATTTTGGTAGATTTTTATTTTTTTGTAACTATTCTGGTTGAGATTGATTTGCGTCTTCGCTTTCTAACTTTTTCTGTTGAAGTTCGGCTACTACATAATCTTTCGCTTGGTCGTATTCTTCTTTGCTAGATGCTTGTAGCACGCACATCATACGATTTTTTGAGTCACCATATTCATCGTCTATTTGTAGTGTCGAAATTAGGTCGTTTTCAAAGCTTATTGTTATTGTTTGATTTCCATATTCCGATACTTCGTTATTAATAATTACGCGCGGATACTTTCCATAAACAGAGTAAGAATCACTGCTTGTAAAATAAACAACATTATTAACAGTAAAGTTGCCTAAATCGATCATAGTTTTAAGTACACTTTCGCTAGCGTTTAAAATATTATCTGATGAATCCATTTTGCCTTCGCTATATCCACTATAATTATCATAAACATAATAATCATTGCCAGTCTGATAGCCTATTGTACCATCGTCGCCATAAATTATTGAGCTTTTGTTTGTTAAGTCTTGCATTTGCACACTAGATGTGATTGTTGATTGATTACCATCTGTAAAATTGCTATCAACACTTGCTTTAATGTAGCCGTCACTACATAAATTTGATAAGCCATTATAAATTGCGCCGTCAATATAAACAACATACGCTTGATTTGCTAAATCGTTTAATTTTTCGCCTTGATCTACAGTAATTTGTCCCGCGCTAGAAGATGTGTTAACATCAGATTTAAAACTAACAACTGCAGTGTTAACCTCTTGTTTTTCCTGTTTAGTATAAGTATTTTTTGTAGCAATTAAACTGTTTAAACCCTCTAAGTCTAATATAAAATTTTGATAGTTTTGGTTTTTTAAACTTTCTATCTCAGCCTTTAAACTTTCATTTTCGGCTGTAAGTTCATTAATGGTTGTGTTTAAAGAGGTAA